>JALWKG010000243.1:0-1987 GCA_027081565.1 Helicobacteraceae bacterium | reverse complement strand
GTTTTAAAAACCGCTCTTTATGTTTTAAAGCTTTTGCTGTCACAGAGGCGTAAACATGAGAGTGCAGCCCATCACCGTCGAGTGACGCCCTCCCTTTTGCATAGACACCTGCTCCAAAACGTTTGCCATACTTGTTTCGGGCATACTTTTTAGAGTACTTCAAGACTTTAGGAGCACAACCTGATGATGACCGTGCACTGTTGAGTGATGGCAACGAAACCGGTAAGCTGACATTAGAAAGCAGCTCTTCTGAAAGTATAAAACGTCGATCGATTGCATAACTTTTTTCTTCTCCATTATAAGAGAACGAGAGCTTGAGTGCACTCTCCAGTAAAGGTTCCTGTGGTGGAAGCTGTTGAAGTTTTGAAATGATGGCACTAATAACCTTGCCCACTTCACTGTAAGGAAGCATGGTATCTATAGAGACAAGAGTCTCTGTTCCTTGCACCATCTCTTTTAGTTGTAAAACGGTACTAAGCGTGCCATTGCCTTCACTGCTCCATAGAGGCAGATCAATACACTCTGAACCAATATCTAGACAGGCGGTAACATTGACATCTGTAGTGTCAAGGGTACTAAGTGTTGGTGTAATAGCCAGTGTCGCACTGATGCTGATATTTTCATCATCCGCTTCTATAGTAATGGTGTTAGCACCACTTGCAAGACTTACACCTTCGGCTAAAGCAGATGCCTCACTAAGATCATCATCTTCTTCTTCAACTACATCACTGATAAGAAGTTCATCTCTTCCATGAGGTGCGACATGAACAAAAACAGTGCTCTCTGTAAATTGTTTTGTATCATTCCACTCTCCATACAGGTCATCAGGATCCACCGTTGCGATCAGTGTATAGTCACCTTCTTCAAGATCACGTGATACGGTGATGTTAAGTTCATAAGAGTGCAAACCTTTTTGTAGGACATCAATAAAACTGCTGTCAACGTAAAGTGAGCTGTTTTCATCACTGCTGCTGACTGCTGAGATAACTACAGGAACATCATTTATGTTTTCATCCACCTCTACCTCTATGACAGTCTTTAGTCCATATCCTGCTTTCACATCCAGATCAGAGGTCACAGACTCGACACTCAGAGCAGTTGCTGCATTTGCACCACCGGAACCATTGCCATCTGGTTTACCTTCATCTGAGCTACTCTCTTTGCTACATCCTGTAATCAAAAGTGTTACAAACAGGAGTGACATCATTATGTTTTTAGTTTTCATCAAAAATTCCTTCTATTACTAGTATATTAACAGAGCGTTGCAAAAACGTTGCAAAATATCAATAATGCCTCTTTATGGGTATAAAAACACTATCTCGTCAGGAACTTTTTTTCTGCTGAGCAGCAGCTTCTCGCAGTCTGTCTTTTTTACTTTTTTTCTTCCCTTTGACAGGTGCCGGACCTTTCTCTTTTTTGGGGGCCTCTCCTGTCAGCTCAAAACCGGTAACCATCTCTCTTTCGAGTTTGATCCCACTACGCTTTTCGATCAGTTTAAAATGCTCCATCGTCTCATAGTCTACAAAGGAGAGTGCATCTCCAGAGCGTCCTGCCCTTGCAGTCCGCCCTATACGATGTATATAATCAGCAGGAGAACGTGGCAGATCAAAGTTCACAACACACTCTATACCATCAATATCAAGACCACGGGCCGCAATGTCTGTTGCAAAAAGTACTTGGATCTTTTTCTCTTTAAAATCTTGAAGGGTCTCACTGCGCTCCTGCTGATCCAGGTCTCCATGAAACGATTGTGCTGAAATACCGTACTTCTTAAACTTCATTGCGATGTTGTCCGTCGCTCTTTTGTTTGCCATAAAGACCAGTACTTGAGCATACTTTTCTGTTTTTAAAAGATGTCTTAACAGTGGACCGCGGTTGTCTCTGTCCACTTTAAAAACACGTTGATGGATCTTAGAGACCGTCTTCTCTTCATCCAGTGAGATGGAGACGGCTGCTTGCGTGATCTTTGCTGCGATCTCCAGGATCT
>JALWKG010000242.1 GCA_027081565.1 Helicobacteraceae bacterium | reverse complement strand
ATTTTCTTGCCACTGACTTCAACCACAGGGTAGAGCTTTTTAATACCAGAGAGGGTAAACATAGTGTCCGCCATAAGAGCCGTGTGCAACAGAAATAAAAGGGGAAGGATGTGTTTCATTTTTCTCATAAAAAGTTCCATGATTTTTAGAGATTGTAGCTAAGTATGGCAAATAGGTTTGAGTATAACGCTAAGCTCAAATGCCCATCAAAGAAAAAACCTTTGGTTTTTGAGAGGCTGATTTTTTACAGTCCCTGATGAAAACCATCAAGGTCTAGTCTAGGTCTTCTTCCCATCTGCGACTCCTATGTTTTACGTAATGTAACGTTTTTGGCTTTATTTGTGGTTTGTGTCCTGACCCTAAAGTTTAAAGTTCAACTATGATCTAATAGTGTTTTACCTTGCTTTGATAAACCTGAAAACACTTTTACTAATTTGTTACGAGCATTTTTATCAATTAGATGCATATCAACATGCATTAATATGTTATTCCAAGGCCTTTTATTGATATTTACAAAAGATATTAAGTACCCTAATAGTGATTTTTTTACTTTAAATTTCAAGTTGTTAATGTCTACCCGTCGTGTACCAAAAAGGTACCACTCTTTTTCAATACGATCTTTATATACTCTAATTTCTTTCATTCCAAACTGGTCTAATAGACCAATAACCCCTGAAAGTAATATTAGAGTTAGAAGCAATAAGAACGCGCTATCAGCCAAAGAAAAGTCTTCATCTATAAAGGTATTCATGCTAGACATCCACATAGGTTTAAAAATAAAATAGGCTAATACGTAAGGAAAAAACAATCTCCAAAGCATCCTGCCCATAGAGTCATATTTCACAACGAACAGAAGTTCGTCTACACTATTTTTATTTTTCAAATCTTGTATTGACTCATCCATGCTTATTCTCCTTCTCTCGTTTCCGCGTGAGAATGCATAGAAGAACTCACAATAAGACATAGCTCTTTTTTGCACTTAGCCGTTAAACCTACAACTTCATATCTCATAACACATCCCTTTTCCTGTATACTCTAAATTATTCACAAGTACCTACATACTTACCTCAATACGTATGGTCTCTTGTTCACCATATAAGAGTTCGCTTCATATACTCTCCACAAATAGCTATTGTAAACAAGGCATCAAGATCAATAAACTTTATAATCCTGACAATTCTCTCTAAAAAAGCTTTAAGACTACAGTATTTATAAGAAATAAAGTCATTTATATTATTTTTATAACATTAATACCCACTGTTGTAGTATATTAAATTTAAGTAGCAATAAAGAGCTTAGGCACTCTGCCAAGCAGAAGAGACGATGCTCATCATCTCTGTATTATTGCGAATGGTGTCATTTGTAAATGTATCCATACCTTTGTCGCAAGCATAAGCAAAAGCAAAGGAAGCAAAGGTGTCAGGTGACCCTGACCCTATCTTTTAATATAATCCTTCCTATCTGCGACTGTAAAAGATCTGTAATTTACAGTCCTAAGGATTAGTTTACCTAACTATTTTCTTAAAAAAGAGTAACTTTCATTTAATCACATAAACTCTATCTTAATTAAACCCTATACGCTCTGTTTCTTCCTTATCCTATTGAACGACAAGAATGTTTAAGATATTTAAAAAGTGTTCTGTTTAATGTTGAGAGATCAGAGTGGCAAAGCACCTTAGAAAGTCTTCTTTGGTGAGATGCGCCGATTATTGGCCCCTTGGATTTGAGTGGAAATTTCACTTACTCTTAGAATTAGCGTCTTGTTAATAAAGATAAAGGTACTCCATCTCACCATTACTGTAATTAATGGCATAAGGACTGTTTTCACGATCAAACTGACCTACTACTGTAGCGCTTGTATCTTTGATATCCATCTTCTCAAGTACACTCATATCACTGTTCATCACAAAGTCAGCATGAACGCCATAAGAGTCCACCCCACGTGCGCTCTCACCTGCCACTATAAAGCCCATCTGATACCCAGTATCTAAACGGGTCAACAATAGGTTCTGTTCTGCTTTGGTGTAGTCTACTTCATAACTGTAATCCGGATGGTCTGCTGCTTTGATCGTTCCTGAAGCACTAAAACTACTCTCAAATGGATTAGGGTCATCTAAAGTCACCACCGCGTCGACAAGAGCCGTGATCTCTGTTTGAGCATAGCTGTAAGAGGTGTTCATGTCAGCACTGTAGTACTCTGTCAAGTTGGCAAAACCCAAGTCACTTTTAATGAGCGCTGTGCCTAATGAGCCATTCACATTAAGCTCAAACCCATCGACTTCAACACTATTAAAAGGACTTAACTGTTCCCATCCATAGTTCATCATCGCTTCCACATCAAACTCGATATTAAACGAAGCCTGCATCAGTTCATCAAGAAGAGGTGCTAACTTGTTTTCACCATTTTGAGAGATATAAATACGCTCTGCTTTGATCGTGCCAAAGTCATCTCGTGCTTCAAGGTCACGTACATAGTACTCCCATATATCCTGATCGACACTGTTTTTCATCAGTATCTTAGCACTTAAATATTGTGAGCCTTTGGTCACGACCATGTCCATACTGTAAGAGTGGTCTCCTATAGTGTCAATCGTATAAGGCTCGTTGATGTTAGCAGAGACGACACGGATGTTCGAGACTGCTGCCTGGTCATAATCAAACGCACCCAGTCGTTTAAAGTCACGATCATATTTGTCCAAAAGGACTATAGTAGAGAGGGAGTAGTTTCTAATGTTCTCTATAACCACAACATAGTGTGTACCCATATTGGTGTCAAGCAGCAGCACTTCATCATCTTTTAAGAAGTGGACGCTTTTGTGTACTCTGTTATAAGGATCCATACAGTTGTAAGTGCCATTACCGTTGGCTTCACAGTTGTAACGGTTGTCAAAACGTGCAAAAGTCTTTGCCTCTACACGGCCAAAGTTGGTCAATGACGCAAGCAGTTCAATGTTGCCATTGTCATCTACCAGGTACGGCATCCCTTTGTCAAAGTTGACATCATCTCTGCCGTTAACCCAAAGGTCGATGTCATCAAAGCTCAACGAGGTCTTGAAACTTCCCTCAAGTGTTGGTTCATCATCTGCACCCACTAAAGTACCATTTAACTCATTGTTCTCGGTGTTTTGTGCATCAAAATAGAGTTTACCGTCAAAACTGCGTCCTTTGGCACTCTCTACTGTACCATTCAAGGCAGCACTGATAGCTCTAGGTACAAAGTTTAAAGTACCCTCTTCTTGAACATAGACACGCATGTCAAAGGCATTAACATTTGCTATAGTCGCTGGTGTTGTGTTAGAACCTATACGGCCCATACCTTCTAGGTCGAGTGTCCCATCAT
>JALWKG010000241.1 GCA_027081565.1 Helicobacteraceae bacterium | reverse complement strand
ATGGTTCTGTATTAGATGTTATCTATTTGGTGGCATTGTTGTTGTTGCTTAGTGCGCTGAGTATTGTGACTTATAAAAACTACAAACAGATCATGATGCTAAAAAGTGCGACCCAACATCAAAATGCATTTACTGTGCAAAAAACAGAGACAACAAAAGAGATAGTTCCCTTAACCCTTGAGCTTTTGGACAGCTATGAAAAGAGCAGTGAAGATGAAAGTTTCAAACAGCGTGCAGGTGTTTTACGTGAACGTATTAGCAGCTCACATGATTATAAAGCGATTTATACAGAGTTAGATGAAGATGTGTTAGAGATTATAGATGTCAAGGTACAAAACGCGATCAAAGCGGCTTCGGCGCAGGCTGCACTCTCTACCGCCATCTCTCCGTTGCCTCTTCTCGATGCCGCTATCGTCATCTGGCGCGGTGTAAGACTGACTAAAGAGATTGCAATGCTTTACGGGTTTAAACCAGGATGGATCTCAACAATTGTGCTTTTGAAAAAAGGGGCGTTTACCATCTTCTTTGTCGGAGCAACAGAGCTGGCAGTGGAATACGTGAATGCAGCTAGTGAGTCGACTATAGTCTCCAAAATCTCACTCTCGGCAGGTCAGGGTATCAGTAACGGTGTTCTGCTCGCACGGATCGGTTATGGCGTCATGGCAGCCTGTCGTCCACTGCCAATGCGGGTGAAGCGGGGCAGTTTTATCAGCTCTATGGCAGGCAGCATCAAAGATGCAGTTTTACAAAACAAAAAGTAGGAAGATATGGGAAAACAGTACAAAGAACTAACACCGGAGAATATAGTGTTCATTAACGAACAGCACCTCTTTTACATCGCCTCAGCGAGTGGGCAGGAGGTTAACCTCTCTCCGCGTGGTTTTGACAGTGCCAAGGTCATCGATAAAAATACGATGGTATTTTTAGACTATCCCGGCAGCGGTAACAGAACAGCGCGTGACATCAGAGCAGGTGGCGAAGTGACAGTGGTCTTCAACGCTTTCAGTGGTCCTGCACAGATCGTCAGACTCTTTTGCAAAGGGGTATTGATAGAGAAAGATGATGCAAAGTTTGATGCGTATTTTAAGTTATTTGATGCAGACAAAAACCTTATCCGCCGTATCATCGAACTCAACATCTATGCAGTAGAGTCAAGCTGTGGTATGGGTGTTCCCAAGATGCAGTACCAAAAACAGCGTACAGGCCTGCAGAAATGGATGGTCTCTATGGAAGAAAAGGGAGAACTTCAAGAGTATATCGAGGAACATGAGGTTCCGCCGAAACTTGAGGATCTTTAAGTGCATAAAAACATCAGCATATATAAAACTAGAGTGGTTACAATATCGCTAAAAAATATGGAAATATCATGACAGTCATCGTAAATGGAAATGAAAAACAGATCGAAGATGGGGCGACATTGTTAGCCCTTTTACAGCAGCTGAGCCTCGAAGGCAAGGTGATGGCGGCAGCAGTCAACATGGAGATCGTCAAGCAGGACCAGTGGGACCAGCATAAACTGGTCGATGGTGATAAGTTGGAACTATTGGACTTTGTAGGCGGTGGGTGAGCCTTGGGCTTAAGTTAATGGGAAAACATTAAATAGAGAAGGGGAAAGAGCGTAGCTCTTAACTTCTTTGGTCATTATGGATTTTTAGTCTTTTTTGTGGGTGACAACTGCGATAGCGTAATCCCCATCGTGGGTGATGGAGAGGGCTGAACACTTCACATCAAAACTTTTTTTGACCTGCTCTGAGAGTTCCAAAATGGGGGCACCTTTAGCCGTTTTAGTGATGGTGATGTCATGAAAGGTACACTCCGCTCCGATACCACAGCCCAAAGCCTTGGATGCGGCCTCTTTGGCTGCCCAGAAACCAGAAGCAGTTCTATAGTTTTTGACCAGTGATATTTCAGCAGGGGAGAGAAACTTCTCCAAGAACTTTTGATCGTACTTTTCGAGAAGTCGTTTCATGCGGTCGATTTTAATAAGATCGATGCCTATCATGAGCGTGGGCTAATAACGAACGTTATTAGTTTTGACACTTTTTGATGTCAAGGATCTTCATAAGACGTTCTAATATCTTGCCACCATCACGATCATAATCGTCATGAAACTCAGTGACGATGACATTACGCCCACCGGAGATGGCGCAGGTATAACTGTTATGGTCAAGGTCACATCCCTTAAGGACAGTTTCTAAAGCAGCATTGATCTGTGCCAACTGCTCATCGTTTGAGTAGGCAAGAGAGATTTTTGTGTAACGCTCTTCCCCTTTATATTCTGCATCAATACATGGAACTGACATTTTAGACCTTCTTATTGGGTTTTTAGACCCTTTTTTTTATTGCTGGAATTATACAATATTATGATTATAAAGTATCTTCAAATATGGCAAAAACATAAAAAATAGTGATAGTTGATGCAATTAAGTGGTTGTTGTTTAGAACCACTCTATCAGTTTGGTGACTTCGTCGACCTCATAACATTTGACACCATGATGTTCTTTGGGCTTTTTGGCAAGAAGGACCTTGTTGATGTTGTGCATCTGTAACTCTCTCAGACGGGTGTCGATCTGGTAAACCTCTCTGATGTCACCAACGAGTGAGACTTCTCCTATGAAGACGGTCTCTTTGGAGATGGTGCGGTCTCTAAATGAGCTGATGATGGCAGCAAGGACGGCAAGGTCGGCAGAGGTTTCGTTGATCTTGATGCCACCTGCGATGTTTATGAAGACATCATAGCCGTTGAGGGGGATCTCTAACTTACGTTCAAGCAATGCTAAAAGCATGTTGAGACGGTTGTTGTCAAAACCGGTAGCCTGTCGTTTGGGGTTAGGGGCGTGAGAGTCACTGACTAAGGCTTGTACCTCTAAGATAAGAGGGCGAGAGCCTTCCATGACAACAGTAAGAGCAGAGCCGGGCTGCGACTTGTTTTGGTTGAAAAAGCGTGAAGAGATGTCTTTGGCAGAGACCAGTCCTTCATTTCGCATCTCAAAGACGCCGATCTCATTAGTGGGACCAAAACGGTTTTTAAAACCGCGAAGTATGCGCAACTCCTGAGAACTGTCTCCCTCAAAGTAAAGTACCGTGTCAACCATATGTTCCAAAACACGAGGCCCGGCAATGGAGCCTTCTTTGGTAATATGACCGATGATGAAGATAGCGATGTTACGCTCTTTGGCCACACGCATTAAGTCGAAGGTGATCTGACGTACCTGTGTTACGGACCCGGGAGCTGAGCTGATGCTCTCGGAGTACATGGTCTGGATGGAGTCGATGATGATGAACTCATAGTCACGCTCTCCAAGCTCTAACATGACCTGTTCGAGCTTTATCTCGCTGA
>JALWKG010000240.1 GCA_027081565.1 Helicobacteraceae bacterium | reverse complement strand
CCGTCAGCAGCATGCTCCATTAAAAGATCCTCGCTTAAACCGTATTCACTATAACATCGTTGGTCTAAAGAGGTGACTTCACTAAAGAGGTTTTGCATGAATATTCCTTTGAGGATATTATAACAAATGCTTTGAGCATAATATGAATGTTAATCTTCTTTTTAAGCTATAATTGCGCTATGAACTATGATTACAGAGCAATTGTCAAAGAGACACTTACTATTGAAGCGGGTACACTGACGTCTGCTGCAGAAAATATATCTAAAGATCTTGACAAGATCGTAGAGACGATACTCTCTTGCAGAGGGAAACTGATCGTGACGGGTGTCGGTAAGTCTGGTCTTATTGGTGCGAAAATGGCGGCGACTTTTGCTTCTACAGGAACACCAAGTTTCTTTTTACATCCGACTGAGGCCATGCATGGTGATTTAGGGATGATCTCTAAAGATGATGTGCTTTTGGCAATTAGTTACAGTGGTGAAAGTGCAGAATTAAGCTCGATTTTACCGCATGTCAAACGCTTTAAGATCCCTCTGATCGGTATGACTCGTAATAGCAGTTCGACTTTAGGTAAGTTTAGTGATCTGTTGATGAAGGTCGAGGTACAAAAAGAGGCTTGTCCTTTGGACATTGCACCAACATCTTCGACCACGTTGACGCTGGCTCTTGGTGATGCTTTGGCGATCTGTTTGATGAAGGCACGAGACTTTAAAAAAGAGGATTTTGCCTCATTTCATCCGGGCGGCGCTTTGGGCCGTCAACTTTTTGTAAAAGTAGATGATGTGATGCGCAAAAGAGATCTTCCCATCATTAACATGAACACGCCATTGAAAGAGGCCATTCTCAGTATTAGTGAAGGGCGTATCGGTACGGTACTTTTGGTTGATGACGAAGGTAAATTCGTGGGACTTATCAGTGATGGAGATATCCGTCGGGCTTTGATGCAAGAGGACTTCTCTCTAGATGTGGCGGCGGCAACCTTTGCGACCTTGGCACCCAAGACAATCAATGATGCCAATATGTTGGCAAGTGATGCATTAGTCTTTATAGAAAAACATAAGATCCAGCTTCTGGTGGTGGTTGATGATGAGAAAAATATTCTCGGAGCACTCCACCTCCATGATCTGGTAGAAAAGGGAATCGCATGATGCGACTTAACAAATTTATAGCACACTTCTCGACCTATTCGCGTCGAGAAGCAGACAAGGCCATACAAGACGGATACGTCTTTGTAGATGGTGAACTAGAGACCAATCCGGCAACACAGGTGGATGAACGCCACGTAAAAGTAGTGGTCAGTGGTAAAAAAGTGATGCCAAGTGATCAGTTCACTGTTATCGTTTATAACAAGCCCAAGGGTGAGTTGGTCACTAAAAATGACCCTCGCGGTCGTCGTATTATCTATGACTCTCTTGATAATAAGTATAAACATTTTATTCCAGTAGGTCGATTGGACTATGCGACGGAGGGACTGTTACTTTTGACTGATGCCTCTCGTGTGGCTAACCTGCTGATGACCTCAAGTTTAGAGCGTGTCTACAAGGTGAAGATCAAAGGGCCTATTACCGATGCTATGGAGATGGGGATGAAAAAAGGGCTTGATCTTGAAGATGCCTCTGCCGGTGGTCATGAACTCAGTGGTGTGACCTCTATGCATTTTGCCCCTTTTTTCGCCTACCAGATCATTAAAAACAAGGGTGACTACTCTGTTTTGAAGATCGCTATTGGTGAGGGACATAACCGTGAGGTTCGTCGTTTCTTCGCCCACTTCGATGCTGAGGTTGTGGACCTGAAACGTCTTAGTTTTGGTGGTATTGAGCTGAACAATCTTCCAACAGGAAAGACACGTTTCTTGGACCGCAGTGAATATGTACACTTAAGAGAGTACTTGGATGCTGACCGTGATTCTAAAAAGTTGCAAAAAGTACAAGATGCTGCAAGAGACAAGCAGATCGAAGAGGCTCACAGCGACGAAAAGCCGGACAAACGTAAAAGAAAATAGCATTTATGGCAGACTTTACCTCGCTTCTTCGTCCTGACAGTTTTGATGCTATTTTAGGACAAGAACATCTCTCTGGAGCAGAAGCTTCTTTACGCAGACTGTGTGAGTCCGGAAACTTGGGACATAGCTTTTTCTATGGCCCTCCCGGCTCCGGAAAGACAACCATTGCCCGTGTCATCGCCAAGGTGATGGGTCTTCCCTTTTATGAGTTCAATGCCACTTCCCTTAAAATAGAACAGCTCCGAAAGATCTTCGATCAGTATAAAAATGCTTTGCAGAGACCGCTGATCTTTATAGATGAAGTCCACCGTTTGGCTAAAAACCAGCAAGAGGTTCTGCTCCCTGTTATGGAAAATAACAGTGTGTTAGTTATTGGTGCTTCAACAGAAAATCCATTTTTCTCTCTCACTGCAGCCATGCGTTCACGATCGCTGCTTTTTGAACTGAAGTCGATTAACATTGATGCGCTGAATACTTTACTGGATAAAGCCTTACGTCGTGAGAACTTGAGCATAGAAGAAGATGCACGAGAATATATGCTGCGTTCTTGTGGTGGTGATGCGAGAGGGATGTTGAAACTGCTGGAGTTTGCTGCCGCGTTAGAGTCGAACATTACCTTAGAGACCCTGCACTCTCTGCGTCCCAATGCACAAAGTGGTGGAAGTTCAGAAGCAGGCGTACACTATGACCTTGCCTCTGCGATGATCAAGTCCATACGAGGTTCGGACACCGATGCCTCTATCTACTACTTGGCACGTCTGATAGAGGGTGGCGAACCGCCTGAGTTTATAGCACGACGTCTGGTCATCTTAGCGAGTGAAGACGTGGGTAATGCCAACCCTCAGGCACTGACCCTGTGTACCTCTACCATGACCTCTGTGAAGATGATAGGTTATCCTGAGTCTCGGATCATTCTTGCACAAGCTGTGATCTATCTCTGCGCCTCACCCAAGTCCAACAGCGCTTACATGGCGATCAACGCAGCCCAGCAGGCGGTACGAAATGGTACACTGTTGGAGATCCCTAAAAATATCCAACAGCAAAATGAGGGCTACCTTTATCCTCATGACTTTGGGGGTTGGGTAGCGCAGGAGTATCTTTCTGAACCACTGCATTTTGTGGACTTGAAAGCTATTGGTTATGAGAAAAAGATGAAGGTGTGGTTAGAAGCCCTTAAGGGCTAAGTTATTATCGTGAGTATAGAGTTGCGAGTTCTATAAACCCGCTGACATAATGTGCAAAAAAGGTCATAAACTTAATATCTTCTTCATCAAAACCTGCTTCTTTGTTAAGTAACTGCATTACGCCTATGACATTACGTTCAGAGTCAAAGATGGGTGC
>JALWKG010000239.1 GCA_027081565.1 Helicobacteraceae bacterium | reverse complement strand
AAGGATGGCGCGATAGGGTTGGGCTATAAGCACAGCGGCTAAGATGACCATGGTCTTACCTGCACCAACATCACCTACGATCATACGTTTGGCAGCCACCTCTTTTTTTAGGTCAGCTTCAACGGACTTTATGGCAGAGACCTGTTCTTGGGTTAATTTAAAGGGGAGCTTTTCAGCCCATGGTCTCCATCTGCCCTCTGTCTGGAAGGTGGAAGGGAAATAGCGTCTTTTTTTTGTGAGTGTCTTCATATACTCAAAGAGTTCTGTAAATTTTAGGGCTTGGAGCTGGTGTTTCGAAAGTTTGGTCTGTTGGTCTTCATCAGGATAGTGGATGCTTAAGAGAAGAGCAATAACAGCTTTTGGCAGGTTCTCTTCTAGAAGGTTGGTTTGGGTGATATAGCGTTCGATCAATCGACGCATTACATCGGCTCTAAGTACTGTTTTATATTTAGGGGTGATGTTACCCACTTTAGTGATCTTTACAGGATGATGCATCTGACAGTGACCACTGTTACAGCTCACCTTGCCATAAAAATAGCTCTGTTCTCCTACTATAAAATGGTGGAGCTGATAAGGTTTAGGGTTAAACAGAACTGCTTCGATCTTATGGTTAAAGTTATGGACAAAAAGGGTGATCAGTGTACGTTTAGGAGAACGTGAGATATGCTCTACAGTAGCATCAATGACTTGTACAGCATCGATCTGCATCTGTGATTGTAGACGACGGTCTTCGTAGCTGTGGGGTGCTATGGTCGCCAGCTCTGCAATACTTTGAATACCAAGGCGCTTGAACTTTTCAAGATCTTTAGACGCTATCTCCACTGATTTCCTTTAGTGTTTTAAATTATGAGTACCAGGTTCTGTATTAGTATGAAGTGATGTAACGCTCTTAAGCCTTAACTATTGACTAAAGTATAGCGCCAAAGAGATAAAATAGAAAATAGTATGGCAATACGTCACTTATAGATTATATGCAAGCTCTATTAACCACAACTTTGATAAAATGTATTTTTAATTTTCGGAACCCTATGGGTCTCCTCAAGAGTATATATGAGACATTTTTTTTTAGTTGTAGCTGTTGTTATCTTTTTTCTTGGATGTAGTAAAGATATAGAAGAGTACAACAAGCCCGCAGCTTATTGGTATAAACGTATGATAGAGTCTGTTTCTGATGGCAACTTGGATAAGGCAGACAACTACTACAGCTCTCTGCAGAGTGAACATATTGGTTCGCCTCTACTCCCTGAAGCGACTATGATCATGGCCCAGTCACATCTACAGTATGAAGAGTATCTTTTAGCAGAACACTTTTTAAATGAGTATATAAAACGTTATGCTTCGCCTAGTGAGCTGGAATATAGTGAGTTTTTAAAGATAAAAGCTAAGTATATGGCACTCCCAAATCCTCGTCGTGATCAAGGTTTGATCAATGAAGCGATCATATCGGGAAATAAGTTCAAGGTAAGGTATCCACGCTCTATCTACTATCCTGTAGTTGACACTATGGTGACACGTCTGGTTCTTGCCCGTGCCAGTCTGAATGAGAGTATTGCACTGTTGTATGAACGTGTTGACAAACCTATGGGAGCTGAGCATTACCGTAATGTCTATAAAGAGACATGGGTAGATTGGGACGAGATCAACAAAGCAAATGTTGCTTGGTATAAAATGATGTTCGAAGGTGATGGAAAAGGGAGCTGGTATGGCTTTATCTTGCCAGATACGCAGAGTGTTGTCTCTCGAAACTCTAAAGGTCAGGTTAAGAGTACTAAAATGAAAAGTGATGAAGAACTTGAAGAAAACTATCAAAAAGCACTCAACCCTGGAGGAAGTGGTTTTTAATATTTTATTACAAATACAGGTTGATTAAAAGAGCGGGTCGAACTCTTATAAAATTCGCTTACACTTTTGTCGGTAGAACCTAAAACTCCCTATTTTATTTCTGAATAAATCAGAAAGTCCTCAGAGGACACTATTATAAACATATCCGATTTGGAGAATATATATGCAACTAGAAAATTATGATGATTTCCCGGCAGATTTACCTGTCATAGCTGAAGATGATATCTTTTTATACCCTTTTATGATCTCACCACTGTTTTTAAGTGATGAAAAAAACATAGCGGCAGCGACACAAGCCATAGAAAACGATTCACTGATCATTGTCTGTCCTACGAAAGATGATCATGATGGAGAGCGTGATTTTGATGCTATTTATGATGCGGGTGTTGTTGGGACGATCATGCGTAAAGTGGCACTGCCTGATGGACGTGTAAAGGTACTGTTCCAGGGCCTATCGCGTGCACGTATAATAAAGCCATTGACCACTGAGCCGATACTGACTGCAACTGTCGATACAATCGGTGTTGCAGAGTTTAATGTCCTAAAGATGGATGCCATCATAGAGGTTGTGCGTGAAAAGGTGCGTACACTTTCTCAAGTAAGTGGTTACTTTCCACCGGATCTTTTAAGAACAATCGAAGAGAACCATGAACATAACCGTATTGCAGACCTGATCTGCAGTACGATCAAGATCAAAAAAGATGAGGCCTATAGGTTGTTTATAGAGTCAGACATCGAGAAACGGTTTTTGATGCTGATCGATATTCTTATTGGTGAGATCGAAGCCAATAAACTGCAAAAAGAGATCCGATCCAAGGTTCAAGACCGTATTGAAAAAGTGAACAAGGAGTATTTTCTTAAAGAACAACTCAAACAGATCCAAAAAGAGTTGGGTACGGATAACCAACGAGACGAGGAGATCGAAGAGTATCGAAAGAAACTTGAAGATAAAAAATCTAAAATGGGTGAAGAGGTCTATAAAGAGATCAACAAGCAGTTAGAACGTTTTGCCCGTATGCACCCTGACTCAGCAGATGCAGGAATGATCCAGAGTTACTTAGAGTGGGTTTTAGAGATCCCATTTGGTGACATGGAAAAGAAGAGTTTAGATATCCATGAAGTAGAATCTCAACTTGATAAAGATCACTTTTCACTAAAGAAGCCAAAAGAGCGTATTGCTGAGTACTTTTCGGTAAAAGAGTTGATCGAGCTTCGAGGTAAAAAAGAGCGTGACTCTGGTGGTGCTATCCTCTGTTTTGCCGGCCCTCCTGGTGTGGGTAAGACCTCTTTAGCAAACTCAATTGCTACGGCGTTAAAACGTCCTTTGATCCGTATCGCCTTAGGTGGTTTGGAAGATGTTAATGAGCTTCGTGGTCATCGTCGTACTTACATTGGTGCGATGCCAGGACGTATTGTCCAAGGTTTGATAGATGCTAAAAAGATGAATCCTATTATCGTTTTAGATGAGATCGATAAAGTGGGACGCTCTGGAAGAGGAGACCCTACTG
>JALWKG010000238.1 GCA_027081565.1 Helicobacteraceae bacterium | reverse complement strand
AATGAATATGTTGCAATAAAAAGATATTGAAAATAAGAAAATTCTCTCATTGCAATCAATCCTGTCTCAGTATTTATTTTACAGTTTATTGTATCTCTATTGCTTACATAAGTTTTACTTATCATTTAAATCCTTTTTTAATATAACTATTTATTCAACGAACATATTATCCTTTTAATACTATATATCCATATTAAATCACATAAAAAGTGTTCATTTATTTGTAGATATATGTCACATTACCGTATATTTACACTTTATTCAGGTTTGTAGGCAATCTGTATATGTTCGTTTAATACTTTTTTAGACGTTAAATGAACACTTTTGATGTTGATTTGTCAAATAACCCGTTAAAAACACAAAATGTGTTTTTAATTTATGAAGAGGATAGAATGAAAGTGAAGAAGAAATTACGAGATAAAGTGAGATTATAAATACTAGAGGTGTTCATGAGTGTTAACACTCATAACCCTCTAATATCTGCTTCATCTCGCTGCAGCTGAACCCTGCTTCTTGACGTGCTTGAATGTTGACACCGTTGCGTTTGGGGAAGGCCCCTGGAGAGTAGTGTTCTATGATCTTGAAAAAGTCTTCGGGTGGGACACCCTCTTTTTCGCAAGAGTATTGGAACCATCGGTCACCCTTAAGGACATGGTCTACCTCCTCTTCGAGTATGATGGCCAAAGCACTTTTGATCTGCTCCAACATCGGATCACTAGGAAGATTTTCAAGACGCTCTAACACCGCAGGAGTCGCGTCGAGACCGTTGGCTTCCAAATAACGGGGTACCATTGCCATACGGTCTACCAAGCTTCCCTCAGTTTTATAAGAGGCTTCAAAAAGAGAGTTATGCACCTCCAAGTCTCCATACTTGGCACCCAACTGCTCTAACATAGTATGAAGCATCTCAAAATGGCGGATCTCATCATCTGCCACCTCCAACCAGTCATCATAATAGGCTTTGGGAAGACCCTGAAAACGATACGCATGGTCTAAAGCCAGATCAATAGCCGTATACTCTATATGAGCGATGGCATGCAGTAAGATGATCTTACCATTGTCTGTGGTCAGTTTACGACGCTTGGGTACTTTAAGGGGATGGACTACTGTACAAAAGGCACTGTAGCTGGGTTCTGTAAAACTTTTGGCACTGAAATTGGTCTCGAAAACCACATCACCTGCCAAATATGCCTCGTAAAAAGTTCGGAAACGGGCAGCTTTTTGAGCAGGTTGGGCAGTAGTAAGGATCTCTTCTAAGCTAGTATAAAAATTCATAGGTATAATTCTATCACTAATTTTACTGTTTCTGCTGTATAGTAGTCACAAAAGCGAGCTTATATGCAGATCAAAGTCCAACCTATGGGTATGTATCAAACCAACTGTTATATCGTCACTGTTGACGGTAAAGATATCATCATCGATCCCGGTGTAGATGCCACAGCCTGGATCAAAGAAAATGTCACCAACCCTGTAGCTGTTCTCAACACACACGGTCACTTCGATCATGTCTGGTCCAACCAAGAGACCAAAGAGCTTTTTAAGATCCCTCTTTACACCCCAAAAGGTGATATACCCATGTTGACAGACAACTCATGGGTTCCTGACCTGCCACCCTCTTTTCCTGATGTCGCAGTCGAAGGAGAGGTCACAACACTGGAGATAGAAGGTATCTCCGTCACATTCAGACACTTCCCCGGCCACTGCCCCGGCTGCTCGACCATAGAGATCGAAGACGCCATGTTCAGCGGAGACTTCATCTTCGACCGAAGCATCGGACGCACCGACTTTCCCATGTCCTCACCTGAGGACATGAAAACCTCCCTCAAACGCTTCATAACCCTAGACTTCGACAAAACCGTCTACCCCGGCCACGGCGGTACTACAACCATCAAAGCCGAGCAGAGAAATGCACCTTACTGGATAGAGAGCCTTAGTTAGTTTTTAGAGAGATAACGTAGTCATCTTAAGAGCAAAAATGTTTGTACGATACGGGATTTAGTCCCGTCCATGCATTGGACTGTTGGTCCTGATCAACAGAGGAGGTTAAGGGGATGCCCTTGGGCATTACGCAGATTAAGAGCGAAGAAGATAGCAAAGCGCATCTTAAAAAGTTAATGTACAGGAAAAAGTTTCAGAAGTGGGGTGAGTTGTGCCGGGCGTGAACCCGAAGGCGTACATCGGTACGTTGAGAGGTGAACCCCGGTGCAAATCGCGCCGCAGCTGGAACTTTTTAGTCGAGGAAAGTTACTGTGTCTGTTAACTTTACGCGTTTTGGCTGGTAAGAATTAATCCGAGCGCTCTTGTCCTCATACCCAACAACCACACTATAAAGCAGTGAGAAGTCATCAGGTACACCCATGACCTTGGAGATGATCTTGCCATACTCCGTAGTAGAACCTTGAGGAACTGTTGCCAAGCCATACCCTTCGGCTGCAAGCATAAGGTTTTGCATGTAAGCACCACAGTCCATAAGTGGACCTTGCGCTCCATTGATAAGCTCATTGTTTACATAAACAAAAAAGACGTTTTGAGCACCAAACCAACGGTAGTTGTCAAACCACATCTGCTGACGTGTTGCGTCATCATGGCGGTCAACTTCCATCAGTTTGTAAAGACCCGCACCTGTAAGAATACGGCGTTTTTTATACGGATTGATCCAGTTTAGAGGATAGTACTGAACATGTTGATCAACATCACCACCCGCTTCGATATGGGCGATGATAGCGTCACCGATATCCTTGAGTAACTTGTCGTTACTGACAGCATACACTGTCCATGGTTGCATGTTTGCACCACTTGGGGTCATCGCAGCAGCTTCCAAGATCTTCTCAATAGTCTCTTGAGGGACCTTTTTTTCTAAGTACTTACGCTTTGATGCACGCCCTTTTATGGCGTCAATAACATTCATAGTTTCCATTCGGCTTCACTCCGTCTTATAAATAATTGCGTATTTTACAACATAGAGACTTAGATGCGCCCATAGCTTGTACAGATGACGACTGTTTATACTTCGAGGAGAGAGTATATTACCCATTTTTAAGGTTTTTGCTACTCTGTTTTATTAAGACTTTAAGCTCTTTTTGTAAACGTTTTTCATCTTCAGCATCTATAACTTCACCGTAGCGTAATCTCTGATACAAAAGATCTATCTGCTCTAACCACTGCGCATCATAAAACTTTTCTGCCCGCTTGAAAAAGTGGTGCATACTCTCTGTCGGTCGCTTTTGCAGCCCCTCTTTTTGAAGTGTTTTAAAAAGAGGTTGCATCAGTTTTAAAAGCGTATGTGTGCTTTTTACACCACTTATGTAGATGGCAAAACCTATGGAGACCATCACAAAAAGAAGCAGGTACAGTA
>JALWKG010000237.1 GCA_027081565.1 Helicobacteraceae bacterium | reverse complement strand
ACACAAGACAAAAAGAAACGGGCCTCTTTCCTTGTCGTCAAACAGAGTCAAGAGATCGCCCACTATCATAACAACCTCATAAAAGGTCTCAAGACCATTTTGGCTATTATGGGTAAAAAAAGTATTAATGATCTTAACAACCAAAACCTTACCTACATCAACAAACAAGGTTTCATCTACTTTGATGTTAAGACCTATTTTCACGAAAAGCTAAGATACTAGATGGTGAATTATGGCATAGATATTTGGGGTAAAGAGAACTTTACGGTTAAAGATGGTCTGGTCTGTATCAATGAAGGAAGCAAGCCTTCACTTTTAGAGATCACTCAAGAGATCCGTAACAGTGGTATTCGCGGTCCTATTATTCTCCGTTTTCCCCATCTTATTGGCAAACAGATCGAAAATCTCTATAGCAACTTTACAAGAGCTATTGATGAAAACGGCTATCAGGGCAGTTTTAATGCTGTCTTCCCCCTCAAGGTCAACCAATACCCACAGGCGGTAAACTCCATTATAAAGTATGGGGCGGCTTATAACTATGGGCTTGAGGCTGGCTCTAAGGCGGAACTCATCTTGGCTATCGCCCAAACACCACTGGGCTCTCCTATCACAGTGAACGGTTTTAAAGATACCGAGATGACAACCCTCTGTTTTATGGCCGCACAGATGGGACATAATATCACCGTTACACTGGAAGGCATCGGCGAACTGGAGTCCATTATAGAAGTGGCGAACAACACCAACCTCAAAATACCTCAAATCGGTATCAGGATCCGTCTACACAGCAGTGGTTCAGGGACTTGGGCCAAAAGTGGTGGTATGGATGCAAAGTTTGGACTTACGGCAACAGAACTCATAGAGGCCATACACCTCTTAAAAAAACACCAACTTATAAAAAATTTCTCTATGATCCATTTTCATATTGGTTCCCAGATGGAGGAGATCGCCCCACTTAAAAAGGCCCTCAGAGAGGCAGGTAACATCTACGCCGAACTTAAACATATGGGTGCAGATGGACTACAGGCCATCAACATTGGAGGAGGACTGGCAGTAGAGTATGCCCAAAACAAGCAGCAGTGCCTAAGAAACTACTCTCTAGAAGAGTTTACTAATGATGTCATCTATGTATTACGAGAGATCATGAACACCAAAGGGGTAGAGCACCCCAACATCTTTACAGAGTCAGGCCGTTACATCGTCGCTTCTCATGCTGTTTTGATCACGCCAGTCTTAGAACTCTTTTCACAGGACTATCAAGAGAAGTCTCTACATTTCAGTGAAAAAAACCCACCACTTATAGAAGAATTACGAGAACTCAACACACTTTTAGCACGCGAAAACTGTATAGAGTATATGCATGATGCTCTGGATCATCTAGAGTCTCTTTTTACCCTTTTTGATCTTGGATACATTACCCTTCAAGACCGTTCTAACGCTGAGATACTCGTCCATCAGATCATTAAAAAGTCTCTTAGGATGATGAGGGGAACCCCTACTTTGGAGCTTACCCGACTGCAGGATCGTCTGCAAGAGCGATACCTTATAAACAGCTCTATCTTTCAGAGTATGCCTGACTACTGGGGACTTCAACAGCACTTTCCGGTCATGCCTCTTAACAAGCTCAACGAACCGGCCATACGTGCTGCCTCACTTTGGGACATCACATGTGACAGTGATGGAGAGATACAGTTTGACCCAGAGGCACCACTCTACTTACACGATGTAGACCTTGATGAAGAGGAGTATTTTCTCGCCTTTTTCAACATCGGAGCCTATCAAGAGACTTTGGGAATGAACCATAACCTTTTCACCCACCCCAATGAGTGTAGTATCGACCTCACTGAGGATGGTTTCAAATTAAGAAATATAGAAGAGTCACAAAATATTTTAGAGATTTTAGATGATATTGGTTATGACAAAGATCAAATATTAATCCAACTTAAAAATAATTTGGCAAATAGTCACTTTACGACAGTAGAAGAAAAAAGCGATACACTTCAAAAACTAGAACTATATCTGTACCAAAATGGCTATTTAAGAACTACAAAATGAGAAGGTCAACATACCTTCTATTTACTACTAAAACATAGATAAATTATATTAAAGGTAACACTTGGGTGTTTTTTCTGAAATAAAAGAGGACTTTGTAAACGTCTACCAAAACGATCCGGCGATTCACCGTAAATGTGAATTTCTTTTTAACTACCCAGGTGTTTGGGCAGTGGCTTGGTACCGTATTGCCCACCGTCTTCATCGTGCCAACTTCAAAGGTATCGCACGTATGATCATGGGGATTAACCAGGTCTTTACCAATATAGACATACATCCTGCTGCACGCATCGGCCGTCGTGTCTTTATTGATCATGGTTTTGGTGTTGTTATTGGGGAGACCTGTATCATCGAAGAGGATGTTATTATCTATCAGGGAGTTACACTTGGTGGTGTGAGCCTGACTGAAGGCAAACGTCACCCTACTGTTAGACGTGGCGCTGTTATAGGTGCCGGTGCAAAGGTCTTAGGTAACATCATCATCGGAGAAGAGGCCAAGGTCGGTGCCAACTCTGTTGTTGTTCGAGAAGTGCCTAATGGTTCAACAGCCATTGGCATCCCCGCTCATGTTATTGAAAAGGGACGTGACAAGGATCAGTTTAGCCACAACAAACTTCCTGACATCAACAAAGAGCTTTTTGAGTACCTCCTTAAACGTGTGGCGGTACTAGAGCATGTCATGATGAAAGACAACAATGACATCTTGGATGAAGACCTTAAACTTGAGCAGATCTACGACTCCTTCCTTAAAGCGATTAAGTCTTAAGCGCTCTAGCGCTTTGTCCACTTCAACATGACACTCCAGACCATACTGCTCAGAGTACTGTTTTACTTAACCCTGCTAGTCATCACCATCTTAGCTTTTCTACCCGATTATGATGCCCTACCTCCCATCGTCTCTTTTAGCGACATCCTTAACCACACCCTTGCTTTTACACTCCTCTTTGTACTCTTCAGAGCAGCACATAGACACTTGGCCATAAAGTATGTTTTCACATTTTTAGTCACTTACGCTCTATTTATAGAAGCCGTCCAATACTTTCTACCAACCCGTTTTGCCTCGTTTAGCGATATTTTGGCAGATACTGCCGGTTTATTAATAGGCTATCTATTTAGCAGACTTTTTTTACGTATCCCTTATGCAAAAAATCTTTTTAACTAATAGTTATCTCATCCAACAAATGTTATAATTTCGCCATTATTTTACGTATGGAACTATCAAGGATAACTAATGTTAACGAAACGTATCAATACCCTTTCAGAATCGATTACAATTGCCGTTACAACACTAGCTCAAGAGTTACGTGCCCAAGGCAAAGATGTCATTAGTTTTTCTGCAGGTGAGCCTGATTTTGGTACACCACAGGTCATTAAAGAGGCTGCGATCAAAGCGATCAATGATGATTTTACAAAATATACCGCTGTTGATGGCATCCCTGCCCTTAAAGAGGCTGTTGCTAACAAGCTAAAACGTGATAATGGTTTAGAGTATGCTGCCAACCAGATCATCGTCAACAATGGTGCCAAGCACTCTCTGTTTAACCTTATGCAAGCGACCATAGAAGAAGGTGATGAAGTGATCATCCCTGCTCCTTACTGGGTAACTTATCCTGAGTTAGTACTCTACAGCGGTGGTACACCGGTCGAGATCGATACAGATGACAGCAGTGGTTTTAAGATCACTCCAGAACAACTAACTGCAGCTATCACACCAAAGACTAAGATGTTGATCTTGACAACACCATCGAACCCAACTGGTGCCGTCTACTCTAAAGAGGAGTTGGTCGCTATAGGTAAGGTTCTTGAAGGTACTGACATCCTTGTAGCAAGTGATGAGATGTATGAAAAGTTGGTTTATGAAGGTACATTTACCTCTGCAGCAGCAGTCAGTGAAGATATGTACCAACGTACCATCACCATCAACGGTCTTAGTAAGTCTGTAGCGATGACAGGATGGCGTTTTGGTTATATGGCTGCGGCAGATGCTGACCTTATCAAAGCCACCAAAAAGCTACAGAGTCAAAGTACATCTAACATCAATTCTATCACGCAAATGGCGGCCATAACAGGTCTTGACGGAAGTGCTGATGCAGACATCGAGATGATGCGCAAAGCATTTAAAGAACGCCGCGATGTCGCGGTAGATATGTTCAACAAGATCGATGGTCTCTCTGTACTTAAACCAGATGGTGCATTTTATCTGTTTGTCAACATCAAAGAGATCTCTAACGACTCACTGACATTTTGTAAAAAACTTCTTGAAGAGGCAGAGGTCGCTGTTGTTCCTGGTGTCGGTTTTGGCTCTGAAGGCTACTTCCGCTTCTCATTTGCAACCAGTATGGAAAACATAGAGACCGGTCTTAAACGTATAGAAGATTTTGTTAAAAACTACAAGTAATATAAAGCACTAACCACATCTGTCACTCCTGCAAATGCAGGAGCCAACAGGTCTCACAATACCAAACAGCTTATACCTTAATATCTATTTATTGATATCAAAAGTATAACGTCATAACTACTTTTAAACACTCCGTACTGTCAGACGCATACTGTTTTATTTTTTAATCATATTACTATAAAAGAAGAAGGGTTTTAAGAAGACACTCGAAGAAGTTTTAACTTAGACACACCTGCTTTAAGCAGATGTCCAAAAGATTATTGTAGTTTTTGAAGTGCCTCGATGACTGCAGCCAAGTTACCTTTTGGAAGGTGTACTTTCCACTCAGGTTCTTCTGCCTTACCCGCAAGAGAGATCCCTATACTTGCTACTGTTTCAGAACCTTTACCGTATGGTTCTTCGATCTGTGAAATAGAGATCACACCATTTTTAGTGCCTTCTAATGCAATTGTAGTTTCTAATGTGACGTTTCCGCTCATTTTTAATCCTTTTTTATTTCAATATCCATTAGTGTAGCAATTTTTTATGTTTGAAAAGTAAATAGATAAAAATAAAGTGCCAAGTAGGGAAAAGTCTCAGAATAAGAGAAGGTGTGTTCCCAGAAATACTCTGGAAACCAAGTTTTTATGACTTTAAAAGACGTGCGATCTTGACCTGAAGCTTCAACCACTGTTTCTGCTCCATAAGAGGGAAACCACCAAAGGTCTTTCCACTTTCAGTAATGCTTTTCGTAATACCAGAGCGCGCCGCAAAGTTAGTGAATGGTGCTACTTCCAAATGACCGGCAAAGGCACTTTGACCACCGACTACAACATTGCGTCCCAGTTTTGTAGAACCGGCAACACCTGACTGTGCTACCAGTACCGAATACTCACCGATCTCACAGTTATGTCCGATATGGATAAGATTGTCCATACGCACACCTTTTTTAATACGTGTAGAACCAAACACAGCACGGTCTATAGTCACGCCTGCCCCAAGTTCTACATCCTCTTCTATGACAACATTACCATTTTGATAGAGTTTAGTGTGTTCACCCTGTTTTGAGGTAGCAAAACCAAAGCCATCTGAACCTATTACAGAGTTCGCATGTATGATACAGTCCGAACCTACAACACATTCGTGATAAAGAGAGACATTGGAGTGAATGATGGTGTTATCTCCAACACTGGCACCTCTACCAATGTAAGCACCAGGCATGATGGTACAGTTTCTACCTACTACAGACCCTTTTGCCAAGTGCGCACCCTCTGCGATTACACTGCCCTCACCTACTACAGCTTCTGGAGCGCTCTCATCTAAAAGTGCTGGAGCAAATAGTTTACTGGCATAGGCAAGTGCCATATATGGGTCTTCTACTACAATAGCGATGGTATGACTCGGAACATTCTCTTTCATATCTTCCGTGACAAACACTGCACCGGCAGTTGTTGATCTCAGTTGGTCGATATACTTTTTATTTTGTAAAAAGCTTAGTTCATAAGAGTGCGCATCACTCAGAGTGTTTAACGCAGAGACAGTGATTGACGGGCCATCATAAGGTACATCTATAAGTTGTAACAACTCTGTTAATTCATACATGCTATCTCCTCTTTACTTTAACGTTCAACCGCAACCGTACCGCCACGTACGATCTCTATAGGATGATAGCGTTTTATCGCCGTCAGAAAGTGTTCTACACGTTTTGGCTCATCTGCGATCATAACGATAATAGACTCTGTACTGACATTGGCGATCTTTCCATTGTATGCATTAGAGAGTACAGAGATATCACTGAGGTTCTCAGTAATAGGGAACTTGACCAAAACCATCTCTTTTTCGATCATCTCTTCCGTCTCACTTACACGAAGCACAGGGATCAGTTTGTGCAGCTGCTTGGTGATCTGCTCGATGACACGCACAGAACCCTTGGTAACGATGGTAAAACGTGAATAATCTGTATCCGGAATCGGAGCTACGGTCAAAGAGACGACATTATAACCACGTGCAGAAAACAGACCAGAGATACGAGAGAGCACACTGGCTTCATTCGCAACGATAACTGAGATGACTCTTCTTTCATTTTCCATTACGACTCCTTCTTGTTTTCTAGTAACATCATGTTAAAGAGTGAACCACCTGATGGAACCATAGGCAGTACATTCTCAAGGCGCTCGACTTTAACATCGATCAGTGCAACAACATTTTTTTCAATAGCATCTTTAAGTGCTGCATCAAACTCATCTTTTGTTTTAACAACATAACCAACACCGCCAAAACTCTGTGCCAACATCACAAAGTCAGGCTGAACAGAAAGATCAGTCTCTGCATGACGTTTGTCATAGAAAAGGGTCTGCCACTGACGTACCATACCGAGGTAGTTGTTGTTCAAGATGATGTTAATAACAGGCAGTTTCTTCTCAACTGCTGTCATAAGTTCTTGAATGTTCATCAGGATCGAGCCATCACCTGTAAAGTTGATGCTGACCTTGTCCATCGCACCGCGTTTAACACCAAGTGCTGCCGGAAAACCAAAGCCCATCGTACCAAGTCCACCAGAAGAGATGAATTGACGAGGACGGCTAAACGGATAGAACTGTGCTGTCCACATCTGGTGTTGACCAACATCAGTAGAGATATTGGCATCATCACCTAGGATCTCACCAACACGTTCTATACACCACTGAGGTTTGAGTCTGTCTGTATCTTCAAAATACTGAAGTGGGTGTAACTGCTCAAAATGTTCTATGGTCTCTAACCAAGGAGCATAGACTTCGGCATCAACACTCTTTTTAGCCAGTGCCATCATCTCGACAACAACACCTTTGACATCACCCACTATCGGATAATCCGCATTAACAAGTTTAGAGATACTTGCCGGATCAATGTCTACATGGATCACACCTGCATGTTTTGCAAACTCAGAAAGTTTACCGGTAACACGGTCATCAAAACGTGCACCAAGTGCAATAACCAGGTCTGTCTCACTCATAGCCATGTTAGCAGCGTATGAACCGTGCATACCAAGCATAGATATCAGCAGTGGATCTTCATGATGAAGCGTACCACGTGCCATAAAGGTCTCAACTGCAGGAATACCTGTCATCTTGACAAACTCACGTACCTCTTCAGCAGCATTAGAGTTAATGATACCTCCACCTAAGTAGAAAAGTGGACGCTTCGCTGCTGCTATAGCATCGATCGCTTTTTTGATCTGGCGCTTGTTGCCTTTAGTATGAGGCTTGTAGGTCGGAATATTTACTGTGTCAGGATAGACATAGGTTTCGATCTGCGCTGTGACATCTTTAGGGATATCGACATGAACCGGACCCGGACGACCTGTTGCAGCGATGTGGAATGCCTCTTTTAAGACTCTTGGAAGGTCTTTGGCATCCGTTACAAGGTAGTTATGCTTGGTACAGGCACGACTGATACCAATAGCATCGATCTCTTGAAAGGCATCAGTACCAATAAGGCTCATAGGAACCTGACCACTGATGACGACCATTGGGATAGAGTCCATGTACGCATCAGCCAGACCTGTGACAGCATTGGTAAAACCAGGGCCCGAAGTAATCATCGCAACACCGACCTTACCTGTGACTTTAGAGTACCCTTCTGCTGCGTGGATCGCTGCTTGTTCGTGACGGGTTAAGATATGTTCAAACCCATCTTGTTTATAGATCTCATCATATACGTTCATGATCGCCCCACCGGGGTAACCAAAAACAGTGTCAACATTCTCGGCAATCAATGCCTCAATAACCATCTGCGCTCCGCTGATCTGCATAGCGTCTCCTCATATATATAACTACAGTCATAAATAACTGCTGCTCTGGTTCTCCCAGAGATAAAAAATTCGCCTATTATAGGTAATATAAGCTATATATCTTGTTAAAAACTATCATAACAAAATCTTTCAAACTAATTTAAGGGCACCTCGCTATTTACTGAACGAAGCGCTTGATCGTTTTTATACGCTCAAGCATATATATTAGTTTTGCTAATAGCCTAAATTCAGAAATTAACTATATTTACCATCATTTAATTGTATTTTAATATACAAAAAAGCTATAATGTGTCTTATAGCATTTTTTTACACAAATATTAATGTAAAAAACTAGGAGATTATAATGTTTGATGTACAACCTTTAGATGAAGAGGTCATTTACGATGGTCGTCCTATGATCACAGAGACTGACTTACGTGGAAAGATCGTCTTTATGAACCGTAAGTTTTTAGAGATGAGTGGCTATGAAAAAAGTGAGCTTATTGGAAAACCGCACTCTATTATTCGCCATCCTGACATGCCAAAAGAAGCCTTTTGCTGTATGTGGGATACCATAAAAAAAGGTGAGATGTGGTCTGGTTTTGTCAAGAACTTGCGTAAAGACGGAAAGTATTATTGGGTCAAGGTGATTGTAGAACCGGTAAAAGACGAGTCTCAGAACATCAAAGGTTATTGTGCAAGTAGAAAACCAGTAACTGAAAATGACAAGGTCTATGCCTCGACACTCTTTGAAGAGTTAAAATCAGGAAAGATCAAAGCACTGAACATGCACCACGAATTGACCTAGTCCCTACGCTCTTTTATGCTATTGCAATAAGCGATAGCCACACCTTCTCGTACCCCATCATCGATAACAATCGCTTCAGTAAATCCTAAAGTTGCATAAAGTTTTTGAACGATGATGATCCCTGCCTGGATCAAACTCTCACGTCCTACTCCAACGATCTCTGCACGCGCCATCTCTGAAAGGGCCATAAGACCATTAAGCGCCTCTTTTGTTCCCTCTAAAGAGAGTCTATAGCCATTGATCTTTTGAACATCATAGTTTTTATAACTCATACCTAAAAGGTAGGCTGCCATAGTGGTAGGGGTTCCCGCTGTTGCTACAAAAGTAGCAGGTTTGGCATATTTTTCATAATAACCCTCAACATAAGAGCATAGAGGTTTAAAAGCTTCATCCAAGTAGCCTTGCATGTCACATCCCTCATCACATATCTGTGCTGTTGTCACGATACCGATAGGAAAACTTTGACTCTCCATAACACCATTTCTATAGAAAATAATTTCGGTAGAACCCCCGCCTACATCGATCAAAACAAAATGATCATGTTTTATCTCTAAAGCCTTAAGACGTGCTTCTACTGCAGTCAATGTATAGTAAGCCTCTTTTTCAGCACCAATGATCTCAAAAGCAACACCGCTTTTTTGTTCCAACGCTTTTAAGACCGCGGCACTGTTACGCGCTTTACGCATCGCCTGAGTGGTGACTGCTTTAACCGTATGTTCTTGGAAATGCAGCTTTTTATCCGCCTCTTGCAAGGCATGTATTATTCGCTCAACAGCACCTTCAGAGATCTCACCATTTTGGTGCAGTTTGTCAGCAGTTTTGACAATAGCCTCATACTCATCGATAATACTTAGGCTGGTACAGTCAAATGAGATGGCACGAAAAGAGTTAGAACCGAGGTCTATAGCAATCATATATTAATGAAACTCGTTACTCAGGTAACCATTATCATGGAGTGTCTTAACAATCTCTTTTTGATGCTCTTCACCTTTTGTCTCAAGGTGGATCGTGACGTTGGCATCACCATAGTCAAGGTCTGTAGAAGTACGGTCATAAGCGATATGCACAATATTTGCAGTCAGATCTTTAAGCAGTTCAGTTAAGAACATCAGAGAACCGGGCTTGTCTACCAGTGTCACCGTCAACTTCAACTTGCGATGCGACTTTATAAGACCTTTTTCAATAATCACTGAAAGCAGTGTAACATCGACATTACCACCACTTAAGACTACAGCAACCTTTTTACCTTTGAGGTGCGGTAGCTTTTTATGCAAAAGAGCGGCAACACCAACAGCGCCTGCCCCTTCAACCACAAGCTTCTGCTTTTCAAGTAAAAAGAGGATGGCACTGGCGATCTCTTTTTCATCGACTGTAATAAACTGATCAACACTCTCTAACATATAATTCAGTGTGACAGGGGAGCAGTCTCGCACGGCAATACCATCAGCAATAGTACGTACAGAGAGTGAGTCTATAGGTTCTTTTGCATCAAAAGAGTTTTTGAGTGCCGGAGCACCTGCCGCACTCACACCAATCACCTCGATCTCAGGGTTTTTCCCCTTGATCGCTGCAGCAACACCGGAGATGAGACCACCGCCACCGACAGGAACGATGACAGCATCCAGCTCTTGCGCCTGTTCTAAGATCTCCAAGGCAACAGTTCCCTGCCCTGCGATCACCTCTTCATCTTCAAAGGGGTGGACAAAGACCAGATTGTTTTCAGCGCCATACGTTGTTGCGTAAGCATAAGCCTCGTCATAGTTGCTACCCGCCAAGATCACTTCCGCACCAAAATGACGCACACCATTGACCTTAGTCAGCGGTGTAGAGTCTGGCATCACGATCACAGCCTTAATGCCAAAATGCTGTGCAGAGTAAGCAACACCTTGAGCATGGTTGCCCGCACTTGCCGCCACAACACCCTGAGCGCGTTCAGCATCACTCAACGAAGCGATCTTGTTAAAGGCACCACGAAGTTTAAAAGCACCAGTCATCTGTAGATTCTCTTTTTTCAAAAAGACCTCGACATCGCTTTCATGACTTAAAAAAGGTGCATATGAGTATGGTGTGTTTACAACCACATCTTTAATACGCTGATGGGCCTGTTCTATTTTTTCTAAACTAAACAATCTTTATCCTAATAATTTGCGGTGTTCGACCATACTACAGTGGTTTTGAACCACCTCCATGCCTGCCTCTTCAGCTTTCTCAGCAGCAGCATTGTTCACAATACCTTTTTGAGACCAAAACACCTTTACATCACCACGAGCGATACAGGCATCAGCGATCGGATCAAGTGCAGCAGGCTTGCGGAAGATGTTGACCATGTCAACCTGACCCGGAACATCAGCCAAAGAAGTATAGACCTTTTCACCAAGGATATCTTCGTCTGTCTTGGGGTAAACAGGAATGATCTTATAGCCCTTCGACTGCAGATATCTTGCTACTTTGTTACTGTCTTTACTCTCATCAGGAGAGAGTCCAAGAACAGCTATGGTCTTAACACGCTCTAATATCGCTTTCATCTGATCATCATTGGCATTTTTTGCAGGAAATTCACATTCCATATCGCTATCCTTCATATTAAACGGCTCTAGCTATTAGCTAAAATCGATCTTTTTATTAATGTGATTATATCGGACAGAAGGTAAATTCCAATCCATATGTGTGATCCAACTGCACTGAATGTGACAGATCTTGTCACTAGAATGTTATAGACACTGATACATTTTAACAGAGCGGTCTATTTTCATTTTTAGTGCTTAACGGCACTGTTCAAAAATTCAAGCAGCCATTTTTCATATGCATCCACTCTTTTAGAGACTATCTCTTCTACTTCTTCCAATTGCACTAGTGTGTTTAAATATTGATAGTTTTCATTGATCGTAGGTACGATCTCTACTTTGTTTTCCACATTAAGAATTGCAGCTAGATCTATATTTAAATTTGCCATTTTAATGGCTGTTTCAATCACATCTTCTTTATCTTCTACATCTCTATACAATCTTTTACAGGGTTAAATGCAAACAACAAAACTAGAATAATGACTTCATATCTCATGACACATCTCTTTTTCCTGTATATTCTAAATTATTCACAACCACCTGTGTGACAACATTGCCATTGTTGTCTACTTCTGTGTCGGTATGAGACAAGTTCATAGAAGCTACTCCTGCCTCTTGCATACTTAACAGTTCACCAGCACTACTCAGTCCATCACCATTAGTATCTTTCCAAACTTGCAACTGTGCATAAATATCATCACTACCATCGATCCACCCTGTCTTTTCAGCAAAACCATCACCATCAAGGTCAAAGTGTGCTGTTGAGTTATCTAGAGCTATAGAAGTCACGCCATCACCATTAAGGTCTAAGACAAGTGGGTCATAGGCTTCCCATATAGGGATGTCTATTGTGTCTTGTGTTGCTGTTGGATCGGCGAAAGGGTCGTTTTGATCCCTCCAGTCTGAATAGTCCATATTATTTGGAATCGTTGCATGATCATCAAAATCATATGGAAACGGATAGTTTTCAGGATCTAACGCCCACCTCTGTAAATCTAAAAAGTATGGATTAATCGATAAGTTATCGAACATGGTTGCATCATTAAAGTTTGGATAATTACTTTGCGGAAGTATTCCAGACTGTATCAACATCTCAAGTACCCACATTGTACAATGTTGAGCACTTGGTAAATCATAAGTAGGTGGATTATTAATTGAAGCTTGGGTATTAGTGATCAAATCTTGTAACTGCTCAGCTGCTATGGGTATCGGGCCGGAGGATGTAGTGTAATCATGTATAGGACTATCTGCACCAAGGACTATACCATTAACTTTCCCTGGTCCTTGTAGAGTTCCCTCTATCTTAGGAAAAAAATCATATTGTGTTTGTATTCCATTTGCATCTGTTACAACAAAAAAAGTATGTGGATTTCCAGATATTCCCGGAACACCTTCATAATTGAAGATTTCTACAGTAGCACCAGTATCTATTGAAATTGCCATTAACGCACTCCTTTAAGCTCAAGTTTAAAAATACTGTTCATATTTCTTTGAAGGATATTCATCTCCCTATACTCTTCATGTGATATTGAGTATAGAGTAATTGTTATAGTCACTTTTCTATCATATTTTTCATACTCTTCTAATGTGGCTTTAATCAGTTCAGGAAGATATGATTTGTCTTTAATATTGTATTTTGTGAAGGAGACTCCACCATCAGGCAAGCTGTACATAAACCCACCCTTAAACGAGGTCTCACTTCTTAGATGCCTAGAGATGTTTTTATGTATATCAAAACATATTTTTCTATATTGACCTGATTCATAACTCATTAAGTTAGTCGACATCAAAAGTCCAAATAAGTAAATTACAACAATTGTATTTTTTCTAATCATCTATAATTACCTTTTATCTCTAATTTTAAATAAGGGGTTTCTTTACCTAAAAATGGAATCCAAGAAAGCCATGGATTGTAAATCTCTTTTCTAGCCACTACCGCAATGTCAGAAGATATATTCTGTTCTAGTTGTTCAGTAGAAACTAGAGTAGCTATCTTTTGTAAGAGAAAAATATCATCTATGTTGTATAGCTCTATCAGTAACCCACTACCTGATGATGAGACAAAGAAAGTATTATGCTCATTCTGAGAAGAACCATGTTGTTTCATTAACTTTTCAATCTTTATAGATAGAGTATCAGCCTCTTTACTATCACCTAAAATATAAAAGTAGACAAATATCCATAAGAGTAT
>JALWKG010000236.1 GCA_027081565.1 Helicobacteraceae bacterium | reverse complement strand
AGATTGCGCATCTTCAAAGCCCAGGTTGAATGGGCGGTAGGGTACGACACCAAGGACTTTGAGGTTGAACTGCTCCTCTATGATGGTGATTCCCTCATCAAAAAGGGTGATGTCTCCGCGAAACTTGTTGACGATAACACCGATGACATTGTTCTGCAGCGCTTTTGGCAGGAGGTTGTAGACACCCCAGATGGAGGCAAAGACACCGCCTCTCTCTATGTCCGCTACGAGGATGATCTTGTTCTCAAAGGTCTCTGCAATGGTGATGTTGGAGAGGTCTTTTTGCATGAGGTTAAGCTCTACAGGGCTTCCGGCACCCTCGGCGATGATGAGCTCAAAACGTTTTTGAAGCCGTCTGAATGCATCGCAGACTACAGGTTTCAGGGTGTCGATGTCTCTATAGTAGGCGTGGACATCTTTTTCGCCCACAGTTTCTCCGTTGACGATGAGTGCAGCACTGTTCTTTTGTCCAGACTTAAGCAGTACGGGGTTGAAGTCACTCTCGGTCGGAAGCCCTATGGACTCAGCGGCGAAGTGCTGCGGCTGTGCGATCTCTCCGCCATGGTCACAGACCTGGGCATTGTTGGAGACGTTCTGGGCTTTAAATGGCGCGACCCTGATGCCGCGATGATGGCAGAGATAGGTAAGGGCGAAGGAGAGGGTCGACTTGCCGGCATCGGAACTGGTGCCGAAGATACTAAGTGAGTGCATGGAGTGCCTTTTGAAGCAGTTGGAGATCCTGTCTGTTTTTGACAGCAAAGCGCAGATGGTTTTTACTGAGACCTTGGAAGTTGTCGCAGTCTCTGACTAAGATTTTTTGTGCATAAAGTGCTTTATAGATCTTTTTAGCATGTTTGGAGTGGGCAAGTATGAAGTTGGCATCACTTTTATAAATCTTGGTGAAGAGAGCACTCTCTTTTAAAATGGTGTGTAGGATCTTGTGATGGGTCTGCTGTTTTAAGAGACTCTGTGTCTGATGGTGCGGTACCTCTAAAAGTCTGGCGAGGTAGGCGGTGTCAAAAGAGGAGAGGGGCCAAGCAGGCTGCAAAAACTGCACGCTGTTGTTCTTATGCGTAAATATGGCACCTACCCGGAGGCCGGCACAGGCATAAAACTTGGTAAAAGAGTGGATGATATAGAGTTTTTTATAAGCTTTTATCTCTGATCTTAGAGAGGGTTTGTTGGTAAACTCTAAAAAGGACTCATCGATGATGATGGTACATTTTTTCTGTTTCCACAAGGCAAACAGATCTTCCAAATCATAATATCTGCCATCGGGAGTAGAGGGGTTGACAAAAACGACAGTAGCACCTTTTTTGGGTAGGGGCATCTCTCCTTTGAGACGGTTAAGGGTATGGGTGTTTTTACTAAAGTGTTCAGAAGCTTTGACATACTCTCCGTACAGTGGAACATAAAGATAGGTGTGTTTGGGAGAGAGTACTCTAAAAAGTTCAAAAATCGCACTTGAAGCTCCATTGAAAAGGGTGATCTGTGATTTTTTAAGGGCATACTTTTGGGCGATACTCTTTTTTAGATCTTTATAGTGAGGGTCTCCATAATGCTCTATCAGTGTCTCACTTAGAGGCAGGGCGACAGTAGGAACAACCGTGTTGATGTTGGCTGAAAAGTCTATGATCTTTTCGGGTCTGCACTGGAGTTTTTTAGCCATGGTATAGATGTCACCGCCATGTTTAAACTTTTTCATGAGAGTGCCCTTTTGAGTCGGCGCATCTTTTTTTGCAAAACCTGTTTAGAGTGTGTGTTCTGTTGTGAGAGCAGTCGCTTGAGTGTGTAAAAGTCTGCACCTGTCTGCATCATCTCAAGCAGAGACGTTAAGGTTGTTTTTTGAGGAGAGGTACGGTTATAACACCGTCTTAATATCTGTAATTTTGGCAGGGTCTCTGTGCAGGCCATGGCGCAAACGCCCAAGTCAAAACTGAAGTTGCCGTCATCTGCATCTATAAAATCTATGAGAGACACACGATGGCCACTGAAAAGTAGATTGTCAGGAAAAATATCTCCATGGATGATACCGTGGTTCTCTAGCTTGGTATTTTGAAGATAAGAGAGCTTTTTGTAGTGATAAAAGGCACTTCTTTTGAGTTGGCGCAGCTCCTGTTTTATTTTTAGAGGGTTAAAAAGTGCTTCCTCTCTTCTTTGTTTGCGGGTAGAGATATGCATTTTTGCTATTGCTTTGGCAAGGTTTTGTGTTTGAAGGTAGGAGAGTGTTGATGGGGTCTCTCCTGGCAGTTTTGTATAGAGGTACCAAGGAGCAGTAGATGCCAGTAACTCGGGGACTGACAGATGCGAAGCGTGTAGCTGTTTGAGCAGGGCATGTTGTCTGTTGATCTGTAGTGGCGTGGCCTCTTCAAACTTTTTGAGAATATAACTCTGTTTCGCGTCATAAACAGTGTATGTGGTGTCGATAATACCATCGGTGCTGGGCTTGATATTGATGAACTTGAAAGAGGAAAAAATGGTGTTAGCCTCTGCCAGCGTCAGTGTGGTTTTAACACCCATTTAAAGTGCACACTTCTTCATGGCCTCTTTCCAATCTTCGTGATAGTGTTTTTTGACATAGCTGACATGATGGGGCACACTACACCCTGAACAGTCCTGATGGATAGCATCACCATATACACCTTGCCTGCCATCTTTGGAGTCGATATCACAGTAGCTGTAGACGGTTTTTCCCTCCCTGCGCTCCAGACCTTCATCTTTAAACCTGAAGTTGGGACAGGCACAGAGGTAGCAGTTGAGCGGTTCCATGTCGTGACATTTCCTGCCGACGGTGCCATCTTCGTTTTTTTCTTTGTAAAGGGGACAGAAGTCAGGCTCATTTTTTACCATGTTGTGAAAGTCGAAATAGGCGATGATCTCGTCTTTGTCAAGTCCTTTGGCTAGAAGTCTTGTCATCACTTTTTTATGTTTTTGTGCTTGTTCTTCAAACCATGTAAGATAACTCATATTATTTGCCTTTGATGATGAGGTAGATAAAAAATGGGCCGCCGATAAAGGCGGTTACGATGCCGATGGGGATCTCGCTCTGAAGCTGTGGCAGGCGGGAGAGTGTGTCACAGGCTGCCAAAAAAAGACCGCCGATGAGGGCTGTTGGGATGATGAGCTCGTGGTTGGCTCTAGGGTAGAGCTTGCGTACGACGTGGGGGATGATCAGTCCGACAAAGCCTATGGGGCCGGTGATGGAGATCAGTACTCCAATGGCAAGTGAACTAACGACTAACAGAAAATAGGTGAGTTTTTTAGTGTCGACACCTTTAAGCCGTGCGTGTTCATCATTGACAGCGAGCAGGGAGAGCTCGAAACGTCTGCGCAGCAGGACAAGCAGTAACAAAAGTGCCATCACAGCCGCTGCAATGACCTGAGTGTAACCGAGTGTGGAG
>JALWKG010000235.1 GCA_027081565.1 Helicobacteraceae bacterium | reverse complement strand
AAAACCAGTCTCCTTTAGTAGCAGACAGTATAGATTTTAATATTACAGTAGGTAGTAGTGGTGGTAGTACATCCCCAATCATCTCGACTCTTTTAGTAGAAGGTGTAGACGCTACGAGTGGAACACCAATTGTCTCAGTGACACAAAATGGTCAAGTCAGTGACATTGCTGTGGTAGCTGTTGACAGTAATGGTAATTATGTGACTGAAGGTGAAGTCGCAGTTTCATTCCCAGGACAAGTCAATGTAGGTACCTTTGAAAATGCTGTGGTAGCGATAAGTTCTGATGGTAAAGCACACTTTAAATACATAGGCCCTGCCAATCTTAACTTAGTACCAACAGGTGTTACAAACGTCACATTTACATTTAGCGATGTGAAGAACTCAAGTGTAAAAGCAAATCTGCAAGTAGATTTTTCAACTAAACTACCTACTATTAATGTTGAAACAAGTTCTTTAGTTGTCTCTCAAGATAATGCAATTTTTGATGTACGTGTACTTGCTTATGACGAATTTAATCAAACATACAACTCTGGAACAATAGTTGTAGAGTACCCAACCGCTATTGTAAACGGCAGTGTTAATGCTGGTCATTTTGTAAGTAGTGAAGTTGCACTCGAAGATGGCGTGGCACTCTTTTCTTTTGAAGGGCCAGACTCTTTAACCAATATTGCTGATCAGGTCTTTACCTTTATATATAAAGAAGATCCAACAAAAGTGCAGCCGACCACTCTGACTATGAGTTACAAGCCTGAGAGTTTTAAAGTTGTCTTAACAGAAAAAACATCTACCATTACAACAAATTCACAAAGTGTGAGTATTGCTGTTAAAGTACTTAACTCACAAACCAATGCTCCTGCACAAAGTGGTATTGTTCATGTCGTTTATCCAGACGAAGTCCTTGATGGTGTCGATGTAGGGTATTTTGCAACTTCTAATGTAGCAGTTAACCCTAGCGGTATAGCATCTTTTTCATATACTGCACCAAAAGATTTGGATGGTCAAGTTGCCAATGGTCATGACCATGTAGTATTTAGTTTTTATTATGAAGACAACTTGGTTGATGCTGCTGATAATAACTATACTGTTATCTATAATCCAGATGCAAATCAGATCATTCAGACTGACTACTTTATTAAATCAAGCATTGATGATGAAAATGTGACGATAGGTCTGGAGCTTAATAGAAACCTGACATTTAGAGTTGAGGACAAAGATGGTGTCACAGTTTCTGATGGAAATATGACATCAATGAGAATTACGATGTTAAATCCTGATGTAGGAGATATTTTCGACTCTTTAGGTACGGATGCGAATGGTAAAACTATTACCAATAAAAATAATGTAGTCATCACATTTAAGAGTGGAACCTACTCTGGTATCTCTCCACTTAAGATAGAGACGGTGTTTACAGACGTTAATGGTAATGAACAAAACCGCACTAAGATCTATTCTGTAGTTGTTCTTTCTGGTCCACCAACGGCGATGAGTATTAACTACGGTGGTTCAGAATTACATTCTGATGGCGCACATTTTATTGAACACATGGTTGTCTTGGTAACTGACAAGTACAATAATCCAGTCAATACACAACCTTCGATCTCTGTAGGTGCCATTGTTGGCTATGCACGTGAAAACAGTGGTGCACAAGACACCATAGTAGGTAATGACTATGCTGTTGAACTGACACCATTAGCACTTGATGGATCGTCATTAGGTAAAGTAACAATTACAGATGGTAATCCTGGTGCATTGATCACAGCATTGGACATCAGTGAGACCAATATCAATGAGTTCAATGACAACATAGCAACTTTTGGACCTGGTTACACCTACGATGCTTCTGGTAAATGGGATATTACGGATATTACAAACCAAAGTAGTGATGAGATCCGTGTATTAGAAGACTTTAACGGTACACAGACCAAGATGGGTTACGCAATAGGAAATAATAAGCGTCAAGAGCTATGTGACGACACTGGAGCTGAAGCAGTGGCTACAACTGAGATCGATGGTGGTGTATACCAAATCGATTCATCTGGTATTGCAAAGATTAAAGTTATTTATGACTTCTACCTGGTAGGTAAAACGGCTGCTATCTATGCTAATACAGTAGGTAAAGTTAATGAAGATAATGTTTCTAAACGTGTTGGTGAGACACGTATACATACTTTAAGAGGATCTGGATACAGTTTTCCATTTGTCGCAGGAAGAGTAACTGAAAGCAGTGCAAGTGTACCATCGTTAACTAATATTCTAGAGATCTACTTCGATAATATTAGGGTCTTCGAAACAGACAGAGCTATGCAAAATGGTTATTTTTCTTATGATATTGACTATACTGGTGATGCTGGTTATATCTTTGCGATTGGAATGCATACCACTTCAGGTGTGACATATAAAGCCTATTACAATGCTGTCTCAAACCAATGGAATGCTTCAAGTGAAGGTAATGATACAGATCCAGTGACAAATGTCAGTTTTTCTCAATCGTCAATGTACCCAAGAATTGTAGACATACCGTCTACAGACGGAAGTAACAATGGTTGGAAATATGACTATGGACCATCTAAAGGTATATTTGATTGTGTCTTTAATAGTGGTTATCCATATGTAAGAATATATGCAACTGATAAGGATAAAACAAATACAGATGGTGGTACTGTTAAGATGACACTAGGTAGCAACGTTGTATCAGAATATTAATAGAGAAGTAAAAAAAGGAATGAAAATGAAAAATATCTTAGGATCAGTGTTATTAATAACAGGTGTGTATGCGACAGCAAGTGAAAACTACTTTCAAAATGCTTGGGATGCCAAAGGCCTTATCGCTCTTGAGGGTGCCTTTGGTGTTGGTCAGTCAAAACTGACTACGGACACATCAACATCTAATGCCGTTCGTGTTGAGCAAAGTGGTAACAATGCTGCTTTTGGTGGTGGTCTTAAACTAGGTGGTGAGTCAGAAGACTACCGTCTATTTATCTCTGCACGCTATCACAATGTTCAGACTTATGACTATGTGACAACTGTAGGTGCTGAGATGCAGTACCTTATTAGAGCAGGTGAACACTTCAACATTTTCCTGGGTATCAACGGTGGTGAAATGGGTTCACAGATCACTGAAGGTGCTTTCGAGTACACGGTATGGGACCCTTATGCTGGTGCAGATGTTGGTGTGAATATTGACATTATAGATAACTTTGGTCTAGAGCTTGGTGGGCGTGTCAACAAAGCATTTTCAGACAGCTCTGTAAAAGGTTCCGTTAACTTCTTAGTTGAGGGATACGTATCTCTTGTATTTAAATTTACAGGCGAGTATTAATCTTATCCATAAGGTGTAGACCACTGCACCACCTTCTACATATTTTACAGTTTTATACATACAAAATTGTGTACATATCTGACTACTTCAACTCCTAATTTATTATTTCTATTTTCTTCGTTCATAAATATCATACTTTATATTTAAATTTTGGTGTTAACATAATAATATCTTATTCTTAATACTCTTTTTATCTTTCCTATGCTATCGTGGTTAATAGGAAGTACTCTATGATGAAATGCTAAACTCGTTGCGAAGCGGGGACAGAAAGCCACGAGTCTCATGAAGACAGTCGGGTTGTCAACCATAGGCCATAGATTTTGGTTCGTCATAAATGTACAGACAATTTTTTACCGGAGTGATCCGGATTTTAAAGGCAGAGAAGATGGAACAATTTAGTAATCTTCAGTTATTTATCGGATTTTTATCTTTTACCCTATTTTTTTCAGTAAGTTATTCTTTAGGAGGAAGGAAGAATAGCTATTTTCTTATGCTGAAAAAACTCTCTTTGGGACTAGACACCCCATTACTAGTAAGCAGTTCAAACAAGACTGTTAGAAATGGTAATAAAAGTTTCATATTTTCAACAATATTACTTTTATTTGTCCTCGGAGGGACAGCACGTGCCACACAAATAGCAAACGATACATTTACAAGCGGCAGTACTGATGGTTGGTCAGTTGGTTATACATGGAACAATAATGGCTGGTTGTATATTGACAGAGATGACAAGGCATACAAAACTTATTATTTTGGAACTGCTTATGCCAATACGCCTATAACGATTACTGTGCGATTTTGGGTTTCTTCGAAATGGGATCATTCAGATAAATTCAAAGTTTATAGGAATAATACGAAGATTAAAGAATATAATAATCTAGATGGTTATTCATTTAATGTAAAAACCATTACGTCGACAACTGACAGTAATGGTAATTTCAAGTTGAAATTTAAACCAGATAGTAATAAAAACAATGAATATGCCGCTCTTGATTATGTTAAAATCGAGGCTACAACAATAACTGCAGACTTATCTGTCCAAGAAAACATATCTCCTTCTCCTAGTACTGCTACGACTAATCAGGATGTGGATTTCAATGTTCATTTCCAAAATAATGGACCAGATACAGCTGCAGCAAACATTACGTTGGTAATCAATTATAGTTTAGATGTCACGCTTACAACCGTTCCTGCAGGATTGACTTGTAATCAAAGCAGTGGTACCCTAAACGTAGGATCATCTTTAGTATGTACCTATAACCTGCCTGTTGCCAATGGTGTAACATCAGATATCGCAACAACCGTTCAGGCATTAAGTGTAGGAAATTTAACGCAAACTGTTAGCGTTAGCTCGCCTACACTAGATCCAACTGCCGCAAACGATACAGTAGTCTCATCTCCAGTAACAATAATAAACTTATGCAACGGATGTGATTGTAGTTTGGATGACAACAGTATGAACAGTGCACCCCCTGGTACTGTTATACCGACATTGGATGGTGCTTTGGCAGATGTCACAACATGTATCAGTGGTTCAACCTCTCAGGCAGAAGGTTCTCCGGATAAAGAGGACTACTACAACTTTACTGTGGGAGCAACAGGTACCTTGAGTATAGTGACAACATCTCCAAACAGTCATAACTACCATATGCAAGTACTTGTAAACGGTGCTGTTCATTACGCAGATACAACAGCGCAATCACATAATATTACTGATCTGACTTTAGCCGCAGGTGATCAAGTTGTTGTTTTCTTTAAGGAGACAGGCGACGATCTTGATGAATACCAAAGTACCTTTACATTTCAACTTGCAACAAATACTACTGCTGTTGATGACACCTATAGTACAGGTGCTGGAGTTATTTTAAATGTAGATGCTTTAACGGGTGTTTTAAATAATGATACACCAAGTGGTGACATTAATGTTACTGCACATACAGATCCTAGTAACGGAACTTTAACTATAGAACTTGATGGATCATTTGTATATACTCCTAATGCATCTTTTTCAGGTCCTGATACGTTTACCTATACCATCACTAACTCTTTGGGCAATACAGACACTGCTACAGTTACTATTAATGTAGGAGAGACAATATTGGATGGTCTTCATGCTTTTGATCTTGTTAACCCGGCAAGTACCCGTAATATTCGTGGTGACTATAAGGTTGCAGGTAATACAGTCATGTGTTTAACAAACAAAAAGACGGGAAATGAATATTCAGGTTATGGTGGGACATGTCAAGATTCATCTTACTCTTTAATGACAAGTAACATGCGTGTAAGTAAATATATAGATATTGATGGTGATCCAACAACCTGGAATTCTACATCATCATATGTAGTATTACCAAGTACTTATGATCAAAATGGTGGAGATGGTATATTGTGGGCCGGCCTTTTCTGGCAAGGTCGTATCAGTACTGATAACGACTATCCTATGCGCTTTGGTGTAGATAATGGTTCTGCAGCGTTTGGATATACCCTTACAGGGTCAGATAACCCACCATATACACTCGACATTGACGCGGTTGGTGCGGAGTATGTGCGCTTAAAAATAGATTCTGGTGGGTATGCAAGGGTCAAAGCAAAAACAATGTATCGTGCTTCTAGTAGTGGGGGAACGACTTATGCTGCGCATGCCGATGTGACAGCACTGCTTAAAGGTGCTAACCTCGCACAAGGAAAACATGTCTTTACAGTAGCAAACCTGGTAACAAATGAAGGTCGTGAACCGTCACCAGGAGTATTTGGTGGTTGGTCACTTGTTGTGATTTATGCTGAAGATTTTGATGGACAACCTAGAAATGTCTCAGTATACAGCGGTTTTGACTCTATCGGAACAAACAGTACCCCTATTGAGATCTCAGGATTTAAACTGCCGAGTGCAGGAAACACTGTGTCAGCACAATTGTCAGTTTTTTCGGGAGAGGGTGAATACAGATATGGACAAAGACCTGGCAGTACCACAAAAGACTGGTTGAAAATAAGTGATAGTTCTTCGTCCGGTTTTGTTGACCCAGGTGCAACCAATGTAAACAACACGTTCGATGCACACCTTGATGGAGTGCTAAGAGATGCAGTACCAGGTTTTAGTAATAACTTGGCTGTCAATAATGATGGTGTTGATATTGATGTCTTTGATGTAGGATCGATTGTTAGTGGTTATAGTAGAGATATAACTTCTATATTTGTTAAATGGTATTCAAACAATGACTATATAACTCCAAGTATGATGGTCTTTTCAACAGAACTGTATAAACCGAATTTGTGTTATGAATACACCTTCGATATAGGTGGCTATCAGATTTTCTCCAACAATAATGAAGTAAATACATCACTGCATTTAAATAACAATCAGTTGACAACACACGTAGCTATAAGAAGTAGAGAAGGTGACTTCCCACTTAACAATGTGCGTTTTACTGCTGTCAGTGACCCAGAGTATATGCGTTATCAACCAGGTTCTGCACGGTTGGCACCAAATGCTATCTTGGGCTATACCCCAAGTTCAGTATTTGACATAGATAACCCTACTGCTTCAAGTTTTACGATGAATATTGGACTAGGTGCAGGTCCTGGGCCTGGACAAGGTGGACTGATAGAAGCATTCCAAACAACTTATGTACGTTTTAACCATGAGATGAATACGTCTAAAAATCACATAGATACTGTGATGGACATGCGTATAGAGTATGATGTTAATTATGGTAGTGGTCCTGTTCCTCAAGTGGCATTTTTGACCGAAACGTGTGGTGGCAGTGGTTCATACCTACCAACATATGGAACGTTTAATGTTGAACGAACAGCACCAACAGTGACTGCTGCTGTAGATACAGACTTCAACCTGTATTCACAAGTAAGTGGTAGAGAATTTGAACTAAACTTAGTGGCTTATAAGGCGGATGACAACTACACCAGAAAAACATTTTCTGAAAATGTAGTTCTTGAACTTGAAGTGGTTAATGCAAATATTTTAGGGGCAGATGCTGATGTTCAATGTCACAATCCAGATGGATATGGTACACCACCAGAGTTTATTAAAATTCCAGCACATCAGATGAGTACACCGATTTTGGCACAGCAGTTTGATATTGCAAGACGTAATGCGGTCTACCGTATTTGGAATCTTAAAGCAGATGATGGCTCTTTGGTTCAACATGAATGTGAGACCGAAGCTTGTTTTGATTCTTTATATTCTTCGGGTTCTTCCCCATTTTCAAACGACAACAGTTGTACTAATGAATGTAGCCCATTAGCAACAGGGTGTTACGACTGTTTAAGAAAGTTCCATGGTAAGGTTACCTGCTCACGTGACAACTTTGCGGTTCGTCCAGCATCTTATAAGATCGCGCTTTATGATTCGAACAATAATGTGAAGATAGGTGCCAATAACACTCCTGTCCCATACAAAGTTGTAGCCGGTTATGACTATACCTATGAAGTGAATGCAACGAGTTATGGTTCTGATAACAAAGCAGAAGGATATAGACAAGGGTTCCCATCCACTGCATGGGCAGGTTATAGTGTGAATGAAAATTCTGATATGGGTGCTTTTATGCTTAGTAAAGCAGGAATTGAAAATAATGTTAGTTGTAATGACAAAGCTCATAAAAAATTCCCATTCTCATTTTGGGATGGAGTGGCCAAAAATGAGGAAGTCCCGTTGAGGAATGTAGGTAATTATAAACTACACTTCCTAGATAACGAGTGGACAGCGGTGGATTATGCAAACTCAAACCCAAACATTGGTGTGGGATGTCTTCCAAACAGTAACTTTATACCATTAGTGACACCATCAACAGATATGGTTGGATGTACGGTAAACTCCGAATATAACGCTTCTCGTGGTGACTTGCATATTTATGCTTACCCAGAACATTTTGATCTTGGTGCAGTACAATATAGTACAACCAATCCAAATGAGCTCTTTATTTATGCTAATACCTTAGGTTTTGGTGCAAATAATGATAGTAATATGTCTATTAACTTACTTGGAGAGATCGAAGCACAAGGTGCTGATGACAATATTTTAAATAATTTTGTAACGGGATGTTATGCAGAAGAGCTAAGACTTACACTTGACAGTAATACTTCTCCTACAACACCTGTAGATGTTGATGGACAGCCTGTACAGTTTAGATGGCTTGAAAACAGTGCAAGCGGTGGTAATAATACAGATAGGTTTACCAACCAAGCTTTTGTACAGTTAGTGTCTTCTGAGTTTAGTAAGACCCTGGGCGGGAAGACACAGCTTAAACTGTATGTTAACTTTGAACGTCCTAGTAACACTGAAATGAATCCATTTAAGTTTAACCTGGCTTCACTTGATGTAGTTTGTGAAAACGGTTGTGTTGCCTACGCTAACGGTAATCCTGCCTTCGGTATAAGAGGACGTGGAGTATATGACAAAAATGTAACCGTGTTGTATGGTCGTGTGAATGCTCCACGCCGTATAGTAATGTGTGATAGTGGAAGTGTGGGTAGTAGCTGTACAGGTGAAATGGACTTTTACTATGAGTTCTATGCAGATGCAGATGCTAACTCGAGTATAATCACAGATGTTGTTGGTCCTAACCCTCAAAGAAGTAGCAATAGTGTGAATTGGTATAAAAACACAGTACATGCTGCAAGTGATGGTGAAGTAAAACTTACTGTACAGTCTAACATTACAGCTAGTGCTCCTGTCACTGCTAATGGTGTTACAAAAATACAATATACTTATAATGGTTCCAAAGGTTACCCGTATAAAGAAAATCTAAATATCACCTCTGGTACTGGTGTTGAGCCTTGGCTTATCTATGACAAGTATAATGCTGCAGCTACACAAACAAGTGCGCACTTAGAATTTTACGGACCAGGTAAATGGACAAGTACTTCTGGTTCTAACACTACACACTCAACTAAAGCTAATGAAAAGAAAAAAACTAATAGGAGAATCCAATGGTAGACCCCAAGTCTGCTCCGAAATCATCGGTTAAAAGATGGCATGGTAATCGTCATGCTTTTACACTGATAGAATTGATATTTGCTATTGTTTTTATATCTATAAGTATCTTGACTGTACCGCTGATGATAGAGGTGAATAATGAATCACTTAAAAGAAACTTGGCAGGAGAAGCAATATTTTTGGCATCCTCGGTAATATCAGCAGGGTCGGCGACAGCTTGGGATGACAATTCCATAGAAAGTACGGGTAGTTCAAATGTTTACGTTACAGCTAAAATACTAGATGTTAATGATCTTGGAAGTGGTTCTACTTATGCACGTATTAGTACTACACAACCTATTAGAGTAGGCGGTTTAGCGCAAGACAAACATAGAAAATTCTATGATTATAACCTTTCAAAAACAGCATCAGCTCAACCAAAACCAGCGCAAAACGGTGACGAGGCGTTGGGATTAGCTATTGATGCTTCTGCTGCTTCAGTCACTGGTTACAAATCGGCTTATACTGTTTCATCTCAAAGGGTCTATGTTACTGATACCGGAACTGTACTTTCTACTGCATCACAAGGTGCTGCTATTTCTAATTTAAAGATGATAGAAGTCAGTATTTCAGATGCAGATGGTGTTGTAACTACATTGAGGACCTACACAGCCAACATTGGTGAGGCAGGTTTTGCCAAGAGAAGGATGCAATAATGCGTAGAGGATTTACATTAATCGAATTAGTATTTGTTATTGTTGTGATAGGAATTATTTCTAAATTTGGTGTCGAGTTACTATATAAAAGCTATGAAGCTTATGTTGTCTCTAACACCTTTAACCGTCTTACTAACGAAAGCGAACTAGCAGTCAAGCAGATCGCTAATCGCTTGAGTTATCGTATAAAAGATACAGTGATAGCAAGAACGGTCCCAGGTGGGGCTGTGGTTCCTATTGGTAGTATTGCCGGTAATGAAAATGTTTTGGAGTGGATGGGTATAGATTCTGATGGTTGGAGGTCTTCGTCGCCAACGTGGAGTGGTTTGATCGATCTTTCACCTGTCTCAATTGGAGGATTGGCAACATCTACTATCAACGGTTTAAGTTCACCGGGTACTACAACCAATGATAGTGGTGCTATATTTTTTATAGGTGCTCCGGTTGACCTTAGTACTAATTTTGGATATGACGGAGCAGCTGTAACTACACAAAGTGAAGCGATTCATCCTGTAAACATGGGTGCCGTGATTACATCTAGCAATGCTGACGACTTTGATGATATTGATGTATATGAATTCTACCAATTTACAAAATCTGCATTTGCTGTAAGCTTAGAAGGCAGTGATTTATATTTTTACTATGGTTATAAACCTTGGGATGGTGAAGGTATGGCCTCAGGTACAAAAGCACTATTGATGGAAAATGTAAAATCTTTTGATTTTGCGACTATTGGAGATATCTTAATTGTTCAAGTCTGTTTGACTGATAACAATGCAGCAGGATTGGGGGAGTACAGCTTATGCAAAGAAAAAGTAATATTCTAAGACAACAACGCGGCGGTTTTGCCATGATCATGGCCATATTTTTTATGGTCTTGATGGCAACGATGATGTTATTTATGTTAAACGCAAGTGCTGAGACTACTGAGCGAACGACAACTGACTATGTAAATGAACAAGCACAACTTTTGGCCAAAAGTACAGTTGAATATGCTCTTTTAAGGGTTTCAGGTTTTGACAGAGATACTGATAATGATGGCGTGGTAGATAACTGTTTAACTCAGCTTAATTTGACATATCCACAAACTTCTCCAATCTTCAATATAACCGTAAATATCTCTTACCATGGACTCGGTGCTGGTGCGCCTGCTAACTGTACTGCAAATGGTACACAAGCTTCAATTAACACGGCAGAGTCAGTAGGAACAATGTTGATAGATGTTTATGTTGAAGATCATCCGAATCTACACCTCAACGAGCCTGTTAGATATCACCGAAGAACCCTACAAAAATTATAGGCTAGGCAGTTATATTGTAATGACGCGGTTGCCTCTCTAAAACTAATCTTCACGTGTTATAATAATTGATATCATATCTCTTTTATAAAGGAACATTATGAACATTGCACTTACCGGACGAAAAATCGAACTAACTGAGTCTATTAAAGAGTATCTGAACGCCTCTTTGGCTTCTATGGAAAAGTATAACTTAGACATTATCTCTGCCAGCGTTGTTATCTCTAAACAAGAACGTCATCGTGGGGTCTCGTTAGAGTACACGTTAAACATTGCAGGCAGTAACACTATTGTGATCAAACAAAAAGATGATGACCTTTACGCGGCAGCCGATCTGGCAACAGACAGAGCACAAAAAGCACTGCGTCGTTTAAATGACAAGGTCAATGACCATCGTAATGAGAGTCTTAACGAGGCTAAAAACGAAGCGAACAGTGTTGATCTTAGTGATGCAAAAGAACGTGTAGAAGATGAGATCGTTCCTTTAGAACTAGATCTTTACAAACCTCGTGAAGTTGCAGATGTCGTAGAAGAACTTAAAGAGAGCAACAAGCAGTTTGAGATCTTTTTAGACATTAGTGGTAAAACACGGGTACTTTACAAAAGAAGTGATGGCAAGTTCGGTCTCTATTAGAACCAGTATATAACAATGTCTAAGGCGTTAGATACGCCTTGACCTTTTCTACTATTTTTTCATCTTCTGCCATATCGATCCATCTAAATTTATCACCACTCTGTGTTTTCCCAACTAACAAATCACCACTTTTTCTAAATCTCAAGTCGAGTGCTGCGATGTCAAAACCATTATCTGTTTTTATAAATGATTCTAGACGTTCACTTTTTTCATTGTTAGTATAGAGATAGCAGTAGCCTTTGAGACCATTTCTACTCACACGTCCTCGAAGTTGGTGCAGGGTAGAGAGACCAAGACGTTCTGCCCCAACGATGATAATGGTGGTTAAACGTGGAAGAGAGATACCTACTTCAACTACTGTTGTTGCAAGCAGGATCTTTCCTTTTTCTTTAAACTCAACAAGTACTTGTTCTTTGTTTTTGTCTTTACCATGGGTCACATAGACATCACTGTATCGCTGTTGCCAGTAGCCTCTGGCTTCTTCAATACTCTGGTAGTTCAAGGCTTCACTCTGCTCAACAAGAGGGTGAATGATCAAGACCTGATGATCTTGTTCTAATTCACTGTCTATATGTTCACGAAGGGAAGTGAAGTCATCTTTATGGATCACTTTACTGGTTATATCTTTTTCAAAAGGAGTTTTTGTGATGAGTGAAACATCGATGTGAGCACTGTCTATCATGGCCTGTGTTCGGGGGATAGGAGTTGCAGAAAATTGTAAAAAATGTGGGCGTGAGTGTTTGGATGTTACATCAGGAGATATCATTTCTACGTCAGGGTCTTTTTGTGCTGAGATGACCTTTTCGAGTTGATGGCGTTGTGCTGTACCAAAACGATGCTGCTCGTCTATCATGATGAGTGCTGCGTCTGGAAGTTCACGGTAGAGTAGAGCGTGGGTACCTATGATAAAATCATAATCTTTTAAAGAGATGCTTTTTTTGGTGCTGTTGGTGACAAGTACTGTTTTTAAATGAGGAAGATGTTTTTGGGCCTCTTCCAGGAGTTGGTTGGCTAAAATGGTGGTAGGTGCCATAAGGATGGCGCGATAGGGTTGGGCTATAAGCACAGCGGCTAAGATGACCATGGTCTTACCTGCACCAACATCACCTACGATCATACGTTTGGCAGCCACCTCTTTTTTTAGGTCAGCTTCAACGGAATTTATGGCAGAGACCTGTTCTTGGGTTAATTTAAAGGGGAGCTTTTCAGCCCATGGTCTCCATCTGCCCTCTGTCTGGAAGGTGGAAGGGAAATAGCGTCTTTTTTTGGTGAGCGTCTTCATGTACTCAAAGAGTTCTGTAAATTTCAGGGCTTGGAGCTGGTGTTTCGAAAGTTTGGTCTGTTGGTCTTCCTTAGGGTAGTGGATGCTTAATAGAAGAGCAATAACAGCTTTTGGAAGATTCTCTTCTAAAAGGTTAGTTTGGGTGATATAGCATTCGATCAATCGACGCATTACATCGGCTCTAAGTACTGTTTTATATTTAGGGATGATGTTACCCACTTTAGCGATCTTTACAGGATGATGCATCTGACAGTGACCACTGTTACAGCTCACCTTGCCATAAAAATAGCTCTGTTCACCTACTATAAAATGGTGGAGCTGATAAGGTTTAGGGTTAAACAGAACTGCTTCGATCTTATGGTTAAAGTTATGGACAAAAAGGGTGATCAGGGTACGTTTAGGAGAACGTGAGATATGCTCTACAGTAGCATCGATGACTTGTACAGTATCTATCTGCATCTGTGATTGTAGACGATGGTCTTCATAGCTGTGGGGTGCTATGGTCGCCAGCTCTGCAATACCTTGAACACCAAGGCGCTTGAACTTTTCAAGATCTTTAGAGGCTATCTCCACTGATTTCCTTTGGTGTTTTAAATTATGAGTATTAGGTTCTGCATTAGCATGAAGTGATGTAACGCTCTTAAGCCTTAACTATTGACTAAAGTATAGCGCCAAAGAGATAAAATAGAAAATAGTATGGCAATACGT
>JALWKG010000234.1 GCA_027081565.1 Helicobacteraceae bacterium | reverse complement strand
ATCTTCAACCATCGTGCCATCAGGACGAAGCGCGATCTGCCCTGAAGTATAGACCATACCATTGACTTTAACTGCTTGTGAATAAGGCCCGATCGCTGCCGGTGCCTTGTTAGTTGCTACAAATTCCATATTTATCCTTGTTAATTAGTTTGATGTGAGAGCAGTGCTGCTCTCTTCTGTTTTTCATATTTGCGTTCGACATCACCCATCATCGAGAGATAGTCCTCTATCTGCCAATATCCGGGTACACTGTAAATGACACGACCATCAGGTGCTAAAAAGTAGGTCATCGGTACCATCGGTGCTTTCAAACATGGCGGATATTTGTCCTTGCCTCTTGTTAAAGCGACAGCAGCGTACTTTTTATTTAGGTTTTTAATGACGACTTTATCTTCTAAAGTCGTAGCCTCTAACTTGCGACACCATCGACAGGTCTCAGAGGTGATCACAACATAGATAATCTTCTCCTCTTTTTGAGCCTTGGCTTTAGCTTCTGCAAAGCTGCTGTTCCAAGTAATGTCATCAGCCTGCAAAGTACTTAACATCAATAAAATTGTAATGATATAACGCATTTATATCCTTTCGATGACGACATTGTAGCAAATGAAACTAAAGCAATATTATTGATATCTGTCCTATAATAAAATATAGCGAAAAGGGAGAGAGACATGTCAACACTTAAAAAAGAACTTCTTAGCGAAATAACATCACTTAACACAACGGTAATAGAGTTACGTCACCACCTCCATGAACATCCCGAACTCTCCAATCAAGAGGAGAAGACTACGACCCTGCTCCAAGGGATATTAAGTGATGCCGGTCTCAAGGTCACCACCTATCAAAACCATTATGGACTCGTTGCTGAACTTATTGTTGATCCTGCCAAACCCTTTATCGCCTTACGCGCTGACATTGACGCCCTCCCTATCCATGAGCAGACTCTGGTCAATTACAGTTCAGAGACCAAAGGCATTATGCACGCTTGCGGTCATGATGCCCATACTGCTATTGTACTAGGAGTGGCACTCGCTTTTTCTAAACTCCAACAGCCCTTGCCTGCTAACTTGCGTTTTATTTTCCAGCCGGCAGAAGAGGTCTTAGATGCCGGCGCCCAAGAGATGATCGCAGATGGCGTTTTAGAAAATGTCAAAGCCATCTTTGCCCTGCACGCCTACCCTTACCTCCGCACAGGACAGATAGGCTACAAATATGGTGTCATGCTTGCCTCTGCTGACATGTTTGAGATCCGTATCAAAGGCAAAAGTGCTCAGGGGGCCCGTCCACACGAGGGAGTAGATGCTATCTTGGTCACCTCTATGGTCGTCAACTCCCTCAACCACATCGTCTCAAGACAGATCGACCCGCTTCACCCTGCTGTAATCTCCCTTGGTACCATTGAGGGAGGAAAGGCAGCTAATGTCCTTTGTGACCATGTCACACTTAAGGGTACCGTGCGTACTGTCAACCATGAGATCCGCAAAAAGATCCCAGAGATGATGGAACTCACCATCGATGGTATCTGCAAATCTATGCATGCCTCATTTGAGTTTGAATACAACTTTGGAACACCAGAGGTACTAAACGATAATGCTATGGTCGACCTCATTGTCTCTGAGGCACAAGAGCTCTTAGGCTCAGAGAACTGTATTGACCTGCAAGACCCTGTTATGGGCGGTGAAGACTTTGGCTTTTATCTGGAAAAAATTCCCGGTGCCTTTATCCGACTGGGAACCTGTTCAGATGAGAAAGAGAGCTGCTACTCTCAACACAACAGTCGCTTTAATGTCGATGACAATGCCTTGGAATATGGTATGAAGGTCTTGACAGCCACTGCGTTAAAGGCATTGGAAAATGTCTGACACCCTCTCTTTAAGTCTCTATCACACAGATGACATCATCCTCATCTATACAGCATTGAAACAACTTGAGAAAAGAAGTGGTTACCACTTCAATAAAATGAAGCGTGCATTACAAGAGCTTTTGGAAAACACTTTAGAACATGCCTATGATGACAAAAAAGAGGACGAGATCGCCATTAAAGTCACCTTTTCTCTCCAAGAGTGCCAACTCCAAGTCACACTCCAAGAGTTTGGAAAGCCTTTTGACTTTTCTCCTTACCTGAGTGAATCCATCGATGGCAGCAGTGATCATTCTAAAGGCTTTTATCTTATCTATGACTTGGTAGATACCTTCTACTTTGCTAACCTCGGTAAAGAGGGAAAACGCTTCACCCTTATTTCACAACTTAAAAACTGTTCATTAACATCCCCTGAACAACCATCAGAAAATAAAAACACCCTTCATACCTTGGACGATATAACCATACGTACATTTCAAGAAGAGGATGCCGAAGCTATCAGCCAACTCATCTATAAAAATTATGACTACACATACTACAAACCTTTTTTCTACACTCCAAAAAGTGTTAAAAGTGCCAATCTGCAAGATACCATTCACTCAATCTTAGCCTTGCATCATCAAAAGATCATTGGCCACTTCGCGCTTGTACCACGTATCAACACCCACTGCTGCGAAGTCGCTGTAGCCGTAGTCCATCCCAACTATAAAAGTATGGGTGTTATGGGACGTATGTTTGACACACTCATAAACGAGGCTACCAAACGTAACTACCGTTCCATCTTTGGAGAGGCCATCATGCTTCACCCCTACAGCCAGAAGGCCAACCTCAAAAAAGGGATGAAAGAGTCTGCACTGGTTTTAGGGCTTGTACCCAACGATATTGAGATAGAACATAATCTTAGGTTACCCAAACGCAGTGGCGTCTTAGTCGGTTACAGACTCTTTGAAGATCAGCACTACGCATTAAATATTCCGAGTCAGTATAAGCAGTGGATAGATAAGACCTATCAACAGTTTGAACTAAACTTTGAAAATACAACAGATCTACCCCAGCTAAAAATATATGATGTACACACCGACAAGGAGCTCAACCTCATTGCTATTGAGATCAATATGTTTATGGGAGATGAAGCGTTTACCATACTGCTGGAGACTATTCTTCTTGAGCAGAGTGATATGATCTATGTTGATATTAATTTACATCGTATCAAAGAGATGGACACTTTGATAGATATTTTAAATCATCATGGATTTTTCTATGCTGGGGTTATGTTTGATTTTTATCATGATGAGGATTATCTGCGACTGCAGAAGGTCTGTACGCATAATATAGAGTTGGAACATCTTGTCACTTACTCTGAATTTGGTAAGGATTTGCTGGCTTTTGTTAGAGAAGACAAGAAGCGTATATTCTAATATCCTTTATTCTAGTTAGTATAATATAGGATAGTTATTTTGCTTGGTACAATGACTCCCTCTTCATTTAGACTGTGGCGCTCCGAACTTTTCTTCTCTGTCGCGTCAGAGAAGTAATTTTCGAGAAAAGAAGAGAGACGCTGTTGTTGAGTGATAGTAACTTTCAATCTAAAGCAATTAG
>JALWKG010000233.1 GCA_027081565.1 Helicobacteraceae bacterium | reverse complement strand
GAGTTAATACTCAACCATGGATAGTTTTATTTAAAAATAGGTCAAGTATATTAAATACTATTTTGCTCCAAAAGACGGGATGTTATATCTTTCATAATACGTAGTGCCAGATGCGGATGACGGTTGAGTAGTTCATCAAATGCTTTGGAGGAGAGTTGCAGTACGTTCACCACTCCTTGAGTTGTTACAGTTGCGGTACGTTTGGTGTTGGAGACGATACTGACTTCACCGATGTAGTCTCCGCTTGAAAGGGTAGCCAGATATGTGCTCTCACCATTTTTCTCTATGGTGACATCAGCATTTCCTTCAGTAATGATATAAAAAGAGTCTCCACTGTCCCCTTGTCTGACAATGGTGTTGTTGCCTCTAAAGCTCATACGTTTAGTTTTTTTGGCCAGTTGGTAGAGCTCCTCTGAGCCTAATGTACTGAAGATAGGTACACGGTGAAGATAGGCCATGATCTCAATATTGGTGATGGAACGGCTTTTCTCTTTAATCGTCCGTGTAATTTCTGAGATAAGTGTGCATTCATTTTTAGTGTAGGTCCTATAATCAATGATGTTATATAACTTATGTTCATAGAAATAGTAAAGTATCGCAGTGGTCAACTCCTCTTCTTGATAAGCGAGATGCTCACGTATGAGGAGGTTGAGACGTTCTGTGTCGTACATAATAGCATCTTGTAAGATGTCGATGATCTGTTTGAGATCATGGTTGTACTGTGAGGCGATTAGGGTTGAAAATGGAATCTCTACATGTTCATTGGCATTTTTTTCAAAATAGAGATGAACATTTTTGTTGAGGTCTGAAAGTAGTTCACTGTCTTGAGGTGAGAGCAGAGCAAGTGTATTGCTAAGTCGTTTAAACTTTTTCTCAAAACTGTTGCAGAGGCAAAAGAGAAGATACGCGGAGCTTTTTTGCTCTTGGTAAAAAGTAAGTGCTGCAATAAGACGGGCGCTCTGTTTGAGTTGTTTAAACTTGCTTGCCACACGCTCTTCGAGGTCATTGTCCCCGTAGACTAACTCGTCATAGATCTTCTGATGTTCTTCATCACTAATATGAAAACGGAGCTGTATCTTGCGTATTTCGTCAGCATGGGTATCTTGGGCCAGTAGTTCAGAGAGATGCTCTTTATAGATCTTAAGTTGGTAGATCTTCTCTGAGGAGAGGGCATGTTCTTTGTCGAATAGTTCACTGTTGTCTTGTTTGATCGAACGCAGTACCTTGTTGTGTTCACTTTCACTGAGTCCCAACTGCTCACGGATCTTGTCAAGCAGGGTAAAGTCCTCTTTGGAGAGGGTTCCATCGCTTAACATCTCTAAAACTGTCTCTTTATAGAGATCGAGTTTGTCTTGTTGGTTCTCTTGCTGGTTGGCATAGGTGTAATAGATCTCTTTTAGGTTGGTCGGTGCCTGTCCTGGGCCTTTCCACTTCTTCAAGATCTTGAGAGCAAAACGCTCTTGAAGATAGAAACGCTCCTCTCTAAAGATCTCTTTCCACAAAACAACAGATGAGACGACGATCACTATAAAGTGCAAGAGGGCATAGAGTGTTGGATAGTAGGCGAAGGTGGGTGCACCTGCAAAGATGTAAAAAATATTAAATGCGACAAAGGCTGCTATGGATTTCACAATATGCTCAATTGTAGCAGCATCTTTATGTTTCGCCCATTTTAAATGGGGGATCAGCTTCTCGATCTGTACAAAAAACAGGTAACTTAAAACAGAGAAGAAGATCAAGGTCAGTGGTACAGCGATAATCTTTGGAACGATCGGCAGAAAAAAGAATCCGGGTGAAAAGAGACTTGTGTAGGCAGAGTTGGCACATGACCAACCCCCATCAAAATAGTAGTTCCAAGTCCCACTGATAGCGTAGTAGTAAGCATAAAAACCAAAGACCAGTCCCGCAAAGGCATAAAAGACGGTACGTTTAGAACGGTCACTATTCTCTTTCCAATATCCTTTTTCCAGGTCGATATCGGGACAGTTGCTTTTACAGGCGACACAACTACTGCAAGCTGAAGTCTGCTCACTCAACAGGGCATTGGAGCCACAGTAGATCTTCTCTACAACACCTATGGGACAGAAGAAGTTACACCATGTCTTACCAGCAAAAATGAGGTTGGTTATAAATGCCGAGAGGGCCACAAAGAGTAAAAAAAGTGCGAGATAGGTTCCATTGAAGTTTAGTAAAAGCAGACGGGCACAAAAGGCAGTAAAAAGAAGACCAAACTGAAAATAGTAATAGTTCTTCTCAAACCAGACAGAGACTTTGCGTTTTGGGATCCAGTGGAGGAACTGACCCACTGCTGCGATCCAGGCTAAGGGGCAGAGCTGTCGCCAACGGTTGTAGCCTATGACTACGATAGTAAGGGGGATCAAAGGGATAGCAATGGTCCATATAATGGCAGTACCGTTAGGCAGGAAAAAACTTGCGGGTATAAAACCCAACAAGACAAAAAGAGCAATAGCTTGGAAGAAGTTGGTGGTGCGTTTCATTTAGTACCCAAAAGTCTCCCACTTGTAACGAACGAGTGGGGTGTTGTCTTTGTTCGCCCACTCACGTAAAGAGGCATCGTAGATCTTTACATCTTTAAAGTGCATATGTTGTGAGAGTATAAACCAGTTCATAGAAGCTTCCAAACCACCTGTGCAGTAGAGAATGACCTCTTTAGTTTTGTCAAGAGCATAGCCATCGAGAATGATCTCTTTAAGGACTTCCTCCTCTTTAAGGGTGCCATCGATCTCAAACTTGTCTTTCCAAAAACTGCTCATAGCTTTAGGGATGTGACCAATACGCTTGACGCCACTGCTTCTTAAGGTTCCATAATAAAAAACAGCAGGGCGTGCCTCTAACATCGGGACTTTACCTATATGGGCTTTGACATATTGCATATCAACAAGGATACCCGGTGTGAATTTTGCAGTAAAGTTACCTTTAGGGTTTTCAGTGAGCTTTTTAGAGATAGGACGGTCTTCATCATCTTCCCACTCTCCATAGGCTCCATTCAAAATAGTAACGTCTTTAAGCCCATGGGTGATCATCGCTAAGGCCATATAGCTCGATTTGAGGGCCTCTTTTTTATTATTATGACCATAGATAACAACTTGAGAGTCTTTGTTAATGCCAAGACGTTGCATCTCTTCTTGGATATCTGCACTGGAGCGCATCTCTTGATGCAGTTCAATGGGTTGACGCCATGCTGAGATCTCGCTTCGCATAGCGTTAGGAATATGTCCCGCATCATAATCTGCGCGATTTCCTACATCAACAAGGATAAGGTTTTTGTCAAAAAGCTTTTTTTGTAGTTGTTCGGCAGAGATAAAACCTGTACTCGCTTGTAAAGACAAAAATAGAAAAGCTGTCATTAATAGGTATCGCATAGTGAATCCTTAACATGGTATAGAGATCTAAAATACTTTAGTGGATGACTAGGGTTTTTAGAAAGATCTATTATAGTTATTAATAATAC
>JALWKG010000232.1 GCA_027081565.1 Helicobacteraceae bacterium | reverse complement strand
TGAGTGCTATCTTTTCAGATTTAGTAAAACGAGGGATATTGGCTTCTTGCTCATCTAAGATATGCATCATGGCATCTACGATCTTGGCTTCGATCTTCATGCTTGTTCGCAGTGTAAGCGCTGCTTTGTGGTCACTATAGGTATCTAAAATATGCATAAGCAAAGAAGCCATTTTTTTATCGTTATCTATAAAATAGGTATCGACTACAAGAGAGAGCCTTTCATAAAGTGAAGTATGTGCCGTTTTCTTAAGACTGACATCTATGAATTTCACTTCATCGTTGAACATTAAAGTATAAGGCTTTTTATCATCATTAATGCCAATCATATCTGTTCTGATCTTCATTTGATCAATGCATGCTTTATCGCAGACCAATGGCACAACCGTAAAGTTTATGGTATCGACAGGAGCAATATAGTTATACATAAGCGAACCATTAAAGTGCGAATAGGTAATCTGTATATTGGGCAGAGAGAGGATCTTATAGTTACCATTAAGAGAGTTTGGTTTGAGTTCATATGAGCACAACAGTGTCCATTCTACAGCATGTTTTGCCATATCTATATAGTTGTCAAACTCTTTTTCGTGAGACATCCCCTCTTCAAGTTTGATGGTCTCAACATTCTTTTTATTTCTCATGTAAAGATCTTACTCTATTTACGCTTTTGTCATAGATAATGTTTTTGTATTACGCTAATATGACTTAACTAATAAAAAGGAAAAATATGAAAATATTTAAAAAATCACTACTAACAGTAGTAGCTGTTGCCCTTCTTGGGCTTACAAGCACGGTCTATGCCAAAGGTGTTGTTATCACGAAAGATAACTTTATACATGCGGATTCTATACGGGCGTATCTCAAAGAGATTGACATAGCGGGTAAGGTCAATGTTATTAGACCTATGCGTGACTTTGCAAATACAGATAATCAAGATGTTATTAGAATGAATGCTGATACACTTTATACCCGTATCATTCTTGATGTTAAAGGTGGAGCGACTATTACAACAAAGCCCTATGAAGGTTTTCAAAACATTATGGTTTTAGATCCAAACCATAGTGAAAGTGTTACATTAATGGGCGCAGGTACTGTTAAACTTGATGAGAGCATGATGACAGAAGGACATCACGCTTATGTCATTATTAGAACAGGACTATTAAGAGATCTCCCTGAAAAAGAGATGATGGCAAGAGCGCATAAGGCTCAAGACAATATATCTATTACCTATCACTCTTCAGAGCCTTATATTCCTGCGGTTGATTTTGACTTTGAAACACTAGACAAGGTTAAATATGAGATTCTTTCTGACTTCGTTAAGCACCCTGTAAAAGATGTTATTAAAACAGGTTTTGGAACCATTAAGTCAAGAAACCCAGAAGCAGCAAGAACGGTTGTAGCGATTGGTTGGGGTGGGCTTTCAGGAAAGAATGCTGCTTATGCTTCATTTACAGCTAAGGGTGATCGTCGTTCAGTACGGTTTAACAAGCCTGACTTACAATACGATAAAAAAGGTTTCTTCTCATTTACAATTTACAATCCAAATGGTTATATCGCAACAATGGATTACGCGATTAACTCAGATGACATGGTAGTCAACAAAGATGGAAGTTATACGGTAAACTTTTTAGCATCAGGAGAGCCTACTAAGGGTCTTAAAAATGTTATTAGAACACCGAGAGGTAAGTTCTGGACAGGTGTTTTTAGAGCGTATTATCCTGTCAATACAGACGAAGCATTTAAGTATGTCGATGCACTCACAACAAAAATGACTAAAGAGTTTATGAAATAACCTCCTTAAGGTCATGTTTGAGAATCATTTTCTTCAAACATGACCTGTCCTCCTGAGTCCATATTCTCATTATGCATGTATAGCTATAGATGATATAGGATATTGTATGTACTGTACAAATTTGTTTATGGGTTTTAGGATATAAAGTCTGTTGGAATATGAAGTTTGTAGATGGTGCTTCGTACTGGACTCGAACCAGTGACTTTTACCTTGTCGAGGTAACACTCTACCAACTGAGTTAACGAAGCCTAGCTGTTGGAGACGCAAATAATACAGTAGGCTTACTTAAAGTGTTTTTATAGATCCTGATATTTTAGGAAAATTGTTCTACTTCTTCATCTTTTTTACAAAAATGGGGTTTAAAGTTGAGAAAAAGTATCCAGAGGACGGCCAGATCTATCATCATGTCGGCGAAATTAAAGATGGCGAAGTTAAAACCACAGTGCCAGTAGATGTAATCTACCACACCGCCATGGTTGAAACGGTCATAGACATTGGAGAGTCCTGCACCGACCAAGATGCCGCCTGGGATCATATAGCAGAGCTTCTTGATGCTAATAATGTAGGCCAAAACTCCAGTGATCATCGCAAGTTGTAACCATTTTAGGTTTTCGGCCAAAAATGAGAGCAAAGAGAAGGCAACAACATAGTTAAAGACCAAACGCATGTTGCTGCAGCTTGTTGTATAGATATCAAAAGCGTGATGGTAGAGGCTCTCTTGTGGACGTGAATAGAGTTCCATTGCTTTAAGTATAAAAAACTCTTTAATACCTTGATCGATAATAAATATACCGACCAAAACCAATACTAAAATAAGAAGTGATTTAGCCATTAAGGACTTTCTTGAAGAAACTACTCAAGTCATCCATAGCTGCTTCCATCTCTTTTGCTTTTTTACCTTCTAAAAGTAGACGTAGTTTGTTCTCCGTACCTGAATAGCGTACTAAGTGGCGGATATTTTGTGAATCTAGCTCTTTGAGTTTTTCTTGTAGACCATCGATCTTATCAAGTGGTTTCTTTTCGCTGATATTTAGATTAACCAACTTTTGAGGGTAGAGTTTAAAGGGACGTAGCACCTCAGAAGCAGGCTTTTTATTATGAAGTACAAGAGCGAGTGTCTGGAGAGCAGAGACGAGACCATCACCTGTCTTAGCATAGTCATGCATGATAACATGACCACTTTGCTCACCACCAAAGTTGATGCCCTCACGGTTCATGATCTCTAGAACATACTTGTCACCTACATTGGAGCGGTGAAGCTGCATGCCATTTTCTTCCATAAGGTCTTCAAGCCCTTGGTTGCTCATAACGGTTGAGACGATGCCATTGCCTTTAAGCTGACCACTCTCTTTAAGGTAGAGCCCAAGTGCGCCAAGAAGTTGATCTCCATCGACCACTTCACCTTTCTCATCGATGACCACCAGACGGTCAGCATCCCCATCAAGACCAAAACCAATGTCTGCACGATACTTTATGACCGCTTTTTGAACATCTTTAGGATGGAGTGCGCCACACCCTTCATTGATGTTAAAGCCGTCGGGTTTGTTGTGCAGAACAATAACCTCTGCACCGAGTTCCTCCAAGACAGTAGGCCCGACCTTATAACCAGCACCATTGGCGGTGTCTAAGACGATGCGCATACCCTGTAGAGAGAAACCCTTGGAAAAAGAGTTCTTAAGCTGAACGATAT
>JALWKG010000231.1 GCA_027081565.1 Helicobacteraceae bacterium | reverse complement strand
TCATAAAGGTTGCTCTTTTAGGCATTGCTCTGGCTTCTGCTGTCAACACTGTTGTGAAGACCATTATGGTCTACTGGATAGGCGGGATGGAAGTAGGGAACTTGATGTTAGGTTACAGTCTGATCGTTCTTAGCACTATGGGTGTGTGTGTTTGGAGTATGGGATTGTTTACATCTTAAAGCGGCGTACCTTTTTAGTCAAAGCGCAGCTTGCAAGAGAGTGACATCCCGCAACTCTCTCCCTCAAGGGCATAGTGGAGTTCATAGATGTTTTGCATGATGTACTCAAGATCATCAAAAGCTTCTAGATCACCTGCAAAAAGGAGTTTGTCCCCTATCTGTAGCTCTATGTTGCTGTTTGGAAGCAGAAACTCTTCTGTACCGCGTTTAAGGTAGAGAGGGATGAGTCTGTTCTGCTGATCATGGTCCTTTAGACTTCTACTGAGAATATCGAGACTAACCTCACCAACATTTTCTATATGCTTGCAGAGTGCCCAGGCATTTTCAGGTGTGATGCAGGTCTCTTTTTTTAAAGGGTTATCTCCAACGATCTGTTTTAAGGTCAACAGCAGTGACTCTCCCCACTCAGAACCCATATTTTTAATGAGTCGTAAAAAACGTTCACTAAGTGGTTTGGCTATAGCAATGAAGGTCTGGTTTATCAAGAGGTTCTGAACAACCACAACACGATCTATATGTGCGGCAGTAAAGATGCACTGATCGAAGATGTTGTTTTGGCGGGCTACGGTAAAGATGTTAGGGTTGAGCTTTTTAGCAGCCATGACAATACTGAGGTTGATAAAGTCATCGTTCATACCGGCGATGATACAGCTTGCCTCTTTGATCCCGGCATCGAGCAACATCTTTTTGTCATGACCATCACCACTGATGATGTGGCTGTCATTTTTTCGCATCTTGCGCACTTTTTTAGGATCAGTCTCGATAAAAAGATAGTCTATATTGGCCCTCTTAAGTGCAATACGGATCGCCTTGCCCATACGACCATAACCACAGATGATGTACTTGCCCTTTTTAGGTAAAAGATCCTGAGGTTTCAGCTGCAGACCATCTTCATATATCCACTGTTCCAGTGTCAAAAGTGAAGGTGCCCTCAATGCCATAAAAAGACGTTTTGCTACGATCTTAAAAGGGTTTTCTACGATCTCTATACCTATGGTGTTCAGGTTTTCTGCATACTCTTCGTATGTAGCTTCAACAATGACTTTGACATTTTTGTTGAGCAATTTTGCTGCCATAGCTGCATGCAGGTTGAGTGCATCATCGCTGGAAAGAGAGACCACAGCCATACAGTTCTTTTTACTGATCCCTGCGATCTCGAACAGGTCAGGGTCTTTGATGTCCCCCTGCAGTGCAGGGATGTCCAATGTATAGTTGGCGAGGACCATCTCTTCGATACGCGATTCATCTTTTTCGATAACTACGGAGTGGATGCCTTCATCACTGAGACGCTGGATGATGTTTTTGTGTAAGAGGTTGTAGCCCACAAAGATGATGAAGGGTGAACGCAGAGAGTTGATCTGTTTTTGAAAATGGGCCAGGGCCAGTTGGGTCGATAGAACCTTGTCCTGTACCAAGGCAATGATAGAACCTATAGCGTAAAACCAACCGATGACCGTCATATAGATAGAAAAAGAGACCCATAACCGCTGTGGATAAGTAAAAGTATACGGTGACTCACCAAACCCAATAGTTGATGCCATATAGGAGACAAAATAGAAGGCATCAAAAAAGGTAAGATGATAGACCTCTCCAGCATCGTCAACTCCAGGGATAAGTACCATACCGAGTATAGAGATACTAAAAGTGACGATCAACACAAACATCGGTACGCGAAGGCGTCGAATGATGAGAAAGAGGGCGGTATTATCCACGCCTTATCGCTTTGACTTGAGTGTGCCTCCGGCAAAGAGTGTTGCCGAGATTATGTTGGCTACAAGAGCACCGCCGGAGATGGAGATGATGGCGGTCGTTACCTCAGGTGTCATACCAATGACATACTCACCCAAAGCCCATACTGAGGCTGAGGCAATTAGCTGGATGTCTGCCACAAGGCTGGTAGCTAAAAGAACTGCGCCCAATTGGGTCTTGTCTCCTAGCTTATAGATGGTCGCGATAAGATTAAAGATGATGGCAGCGAAGAGCTCGTACTTACTGTGCTCCTCCAAAATGGTAGGATCACCATAAAAGAAGCCGAAGTTAGTTGTGAGTGCTAAAATAATAAAAAATCCGGATATAACGTTAGAGAGGTTCATTGATGACCTTTAAGATTAGGATATTCCTAATTCTATTCCCCTCTGTTTTAAAGAGAGCTTTTTTGGCTATTTTTACACTGAAACATTGAGCTGTTATTTGGCTCTAAGAGTATACAATCTGAAAAAGAGAGTCTTATGGCAGTTGGTTCAACAATTTACAAGTGTAATCTAAACATCGCGAATATGGATACTCATTATTATGACGAGCAGAGCTTAACACTTGCAAAGCATCCATCAGAGACGGACCTAAGAGTTATGATACGTTTAATAGCGTATGTCCTAAATGCTAATGAAGCGTTAGAATTTACGCGAGGTATCTCAGATGATGAGGCACCTGACCTCTGGCAAAAATCACTCACTGGTGACATAGAACTATGGATAGATATTGGGCAACCCGATGAAAAGCGGATCAAAAAAGCTTCAGGACGTTCTGAAAAGGTTGTTATCTATATCTATCAAGAGGGTGCCGGGGAAGCTTGGTTTAAACAAAACACAAAGGTGCTTAAACGTTTTTCCAACATAAGTGTCATATATCTTAAAATTGATGGTGACTTGGAAGCGATGGCTTCACGAAGTATGAACCTGCAGTGTAATGTCAGTGATGGAGAACTTACGCTCATCAATGATGATGACAGTGTTTTAGTACACAGTGTGACTTGGAAAGAAGGTATCTAGTGAATCCCTTTATGGCTTTGGCATTTCAAGAAGCACAAGAGGGTATAGACCGAGGTGAAGGTGGCCCTTTTGGTGCAGTGATCGTCAAAGATGGTGAGGTGGTGGCTTCTGGGCATAATGAGGTCTTGAAAACAAATGATCCTACAGCACATGCTGAGATGGTGACCATAAGAAAAGCATCGGCTAAGCTTAAGGCTTTTCATTTGCAAGGATGCATACTTTATGTGACCGGAGAACCCTGTCCCATGTGCTTTTCTGCCATACATTGGGCTCATCTGGATGCAGTCTATTATGTCACTACTAAAAAAGAGGCGGCAGCGATAGGTTTTGATGATACGCTGATCACTGAGATAATACTCGGTAAACAGAGAGACACTATACCTTTTGTCCATACCCCACATACGGAAGGTCAAAAACTTTTAAACAGGTGGAGAAGCAGTCTTAAACACAGGCTGTATTGAAGTGTGTTTGTGCCTCTATAGCAAAAGTGTTAGAGCAAGTGTTTTCTGCCTGTCATTATAGAGTCGGTTAGGTCTT
>JALWKG010000230.1 GCA_027081565.1 Helicobacteraceae bacterium | reverse complement strand
ATCCCCAAGACATCGGAGAGACATTCGCGAACTCCCGCATAAACTCAGGCATCACAAATTTAGGTACCATAATACCACCAATAGCCCCTAAGAGAATATTGATGATCCCGCCGATCGTCGTCGCCTGCTCAACACTGTCCACAACAGTCGCGATCAGGATGGAAAGCCCGATGGCAGAGAGACTTAAGGCGACGGAAACAGCAAAAAGTGCACTCAAGTCACCGCCTATGGTCAGTGGTGCTGCACCAAACAATGGAACAACAAACATCCCTACTGCGATCATCACCCAGACCTGAAGCTGGTTGATAAGCATATAGGGGATGATCTTGCCGCCAAAAAGAACCGGCAAAGAGACATTCATGGTACTCAAACGCATCAAGGTGTTCTGTTTGCGTTCACTGATAAAGATCGTTGACATCGGAATAATGACAAAGAAGAGACCAAAAACGATCCAGGAAGGAACACTTTGCTGCGTCGATGTCGGTTTTTCACCCTCTTCTAAAGCCGCATAGTGGACCTTCATCATCTTCTTTTCATCAAAACTTATCTTTTGATAGCTGCTACTTTTACCCTGACGTGCATGCTGCATCTCTTGTGCCAGGTTGACAGCATCCAAGCGGGTCTGCATCACACTGCTGAGTATCTGTGTTTTAAAAAGCATAAGATGACTTTGACCAATATCTGAGGCCACCTCTATCTGTAAAGCACTGTTATTCGCATCACTTTGAGAAAACTGGTTTTTAAACCCTTTAGGGATAACAACAATAAACTGTACCCCCTCCTCTTTAGGTTTTCCATAGCTCTCACTGATGTTATGTTCGTTCATCAGTTTGTTAGCACGCAGTTTAGAGATAATGGCATAACTTTCCAAAGAGTTATCATGATCAACAACAGCGTACTCTATCAGCGCCTTCTCTTCATTAAAGACATCTTTTAAAGCCAAAGACATAATCAAAATAAAAACTGCCGGCATAATAAAAAGTGCTGCCAAAGCATGTTTGTCACGAGAGACCAGTAAAAATTCTTTGATCAACATCGCTTTAAACATCAGCGCGTCCTTTACTTGTGAGCGAGATAAACAGTGACTCTAAGGTAGTAGTGCCATAACGTATATTTCTAACAGCGACTGACAATGACTCTAAAAGAGTTAAAGCCTCTGAAACTTGCTGAGAGGAGTTACCCTCAAGCATCAAGTTTGTCTCGCTTATCAGGCGCAGTGATGGCATCTTTTCACACACAGCTTGTAACTCCGGCAGTGGTGTCTCATAGATCTCTATCACCACTTGGTCTGTCTCATCATTACGCAACATACTTTCTAAAGTACCTTGCCTGATGATCTCACCTGCATTGATAATGGCCACTTCATCACAGATCTTTTCGATCTCAGGCATATAGTGTGAGGTATAGACTACAGTTTTGTTCTCTCTTTTAAAAGAGAGAATGGTCTCTAGTATCTCGTTGCGTGATTCGGGATCGATCCCAACAGTCGGTTCATCAAAAAAGAGGATATCAGGATCATTCAGAAGACCTATAGCGATGTTAAGCCGACGTTTTTGACCACCGGAAAGTGTAGAAGATCGCTGTTTCAACATAGAACCGAGTCGGTTGGTCTCTACAGCATAGTCTATATTTTTTTTCAAGGTCTCTGCAGGGATATTTTGTATACCGCCAAAGAATTTCAGGTTTTCGATCACCGTAAGATTTTCATAAAAAGCGAGACTTTGGGGAACAAGCGCACACCGTTTTCTAATGGCATACAGGTTCTCATTAAGCGGCAGATCAAAGACACTGACCGTACCTTCATCATACTTTGTTAAACCATTGAGTATAGAGATAAGTGTTGTCTTCCCTGCTCCATTGGGCCCTAACAGGCCAAATACAGTCCCCGCTTTTATCTCCAAGGAGAGATGGTTCAGCGCCACCTTTTCGTCATATTTTTTAAGCAGGTTTTGAATTTTGATCATTAAAAAGCCGTCAACATCTTTTGGTAGACTAAAGCTTCTTCATCCGCTATAGACTCCAGTTTTTTTGCGATGGCATCAAAGTCCACTGTTTCACTTTTTTTAGAGCGTATCGACTTGGCAATAAGCAGTGCAAACTCGCGCCAACTATCACCTACCGCAGTCATCATCTCTGAGGCTTCCAACAGTGTCTCATTGCCAAGGATCTTGCCACTCTCTTGTAAAAAAGAGGCATAAATGTAACGAAAACCTGCACCACCTGTTCCAATCTCCTCTTGCATACGCACAATATGTCCTAAAAAGAGACGGGCATAACGGCGGTCTTTACTCTCAAGATTGCGTATATTCTTGGCCAAATAACGCATACCTTTAAGTCCTGCGATCGGTACGGGTGTTTTCAACATCCGCTTGGCGACTGCCTTGACCGCTTTGGGAACAACGCTTGCGTAGTCTATATTCTCTGGTACAAATGTCGGATAATAGATCGCCCCTTTAGGTGCCATGACCCCTTTGGCAAAACGTGCTTTCAAAAACTCCTGCTCGCTTGCCTCGACAACATGTTCAAAAACCGGATCACTGATCTTATAGGTCGACGCTTCTTTACCGTAGACCAAAAGGTTATGACCGTTAAAGTGAAAACGCATCTCTTCAGGAAGGTAAGGCAACCAAAAGACAGAAGTTTGTGCACCTACGATCTTTCCCTCTTCAAGCAGCACATCCAGACGTTCTTGTCCCTTCTGTTGGTTGGAAAAGGTCTCGATCTTCATCTTCACACCAATATTTTTCTGCAAGCCTTTGATAATGGCTTTAGGAATAGAACGATAAGCGATAAGCGGCATCCCTGCCAATTTCACAAATGGCAGATAGGCAAAGCTCAACGCGCTCGAAAGACCAAAGGCCATTGGTTCACTCATCGCCAAACCATGATGTGAAAGCATAGTAGACATCACACCACTTTCGCAGTGGCCGGCATGTTTATGTATAAATTCTTTAGATGCAACAGACAATCAAGACTCTTTTTGTGGAAGTTTTTTTAATTCTGAAATAGTAATACCCATAACATCTGCGTAGCGATCTAAAAGCTTATCGGAGAGTTTGTTAAAGTTTTTTACATTGAAATGACGTTTGATGCGCCATTGGAAAAGACCCGTTGCCTGAGAGAGTGAAAGCAGGTCAAGACGTTTGGCGTACATGTGATACTCCAAAGGTGAACATTTTCCTGTTTCACACGCGGCGTAAGCTTCATCCGCCAAACGTTGTAACTCTGCAACGGCTTGCTGCGTTGCTTCTGCTTCTACGTCCCATCCACTGGAGGCAACAACATCGTAATCTCCATCTTTAGTGGTAGCATAGACAGCCCTTTTTTCACCATGATAGGTGCTGTTGTCGTCCTGAGGAACTTCTTGTGCTTTCAACTAGGCCACCTCTAACTGCATAAAGGCAGTAGAGAAACGACCGCTTTCAGGGATGTAACAGAGCAATTTCTCTCCCTTTTGAAGTCGGCCCGAATGAAAAAGCTCCTCAAGCATAATATAGATGGAGGCAGAGCCCGTGTTACCCTTGGTGGAGAGATTCGTAAACCACTGCTCCTGAGGGATATCACAACCCGCTTCTCTCATACCTTCATAAACTTTGTCACGGAAGTATCCTGATGAATAATGCGGTAGAAAATAGCTGATCTTTTCAGGTTTAAGTTGCCCTTTTTCTACCAGCTCTTTAAGCGGTTTGGTCACGGTATACTCAATGATCTTTTCATTAAGCAGTTTAACATCTTGCTTGACTGAAGAGATAGAGTTTTTGATCCACTCTTCTTGAGAGTATTCTCTCCACCCTTTCAAACTGCCATCTTCCAACTTTTCACAACCAGCATACATACAGGCATCGAGTTCATTAGCATAAGACTTTTGAACGATCCACTCTATTTTAAGTGAGATACTTTTAGCATTAGGTTCAGCACTCATCCAAACAGCACCACCACCATCACTCAGCATCCACCGTAGAAAATCTTTTTCAAAAGCGATCTCCGGTTGGCGTTCCAAGGCCTCAATACGGGTTTCGATCTCCTCTTTAAAGTTCTCAGCGCGCATAGCGGCTGAAGCATTTTCAGAACCTGTTGCCACGGCGTTATTACTCTGTCCACTTAACACAGACATATAACCGTATTTTAAAGACATCGTACCAGAAAGGCAGATACCCGCTGTTGCGATCACTTCACAACTTGGTATCCCCAACTCACCATGTACCATCAAGGCGTGGTTTGGCATCAGTTGGTCCGGCATGGTCGTACCACAAGCAAGTAACTCGATAGTGTTGATGTCATGTGCATCGTTATGAAGTTTACGAATAGCCTCTGCAGCGATCTGAGCATTGGAGTGGGTCGTTTTACCACTCTTTTTATCTATAGCGTAGTGGCGTGAAGTGATCTTGTTGGAACGCAGTATCATTCTCTTGGCACGCGAAGGACGTGGTCCCACCTGCCCTAATACTGCCTCGATCTCACTGTTGTCAACTGCAGCATTGGGTAAAAATGCCTGAATATCATTTATATATACTTCTCTATTCACACTTACCGTCCTGATGGTTTTTCATAATATTTTACACTTTTTTCGATGGCGTCTTTTCTAAAAGGATAGATCAGACGTCTAACAAGGATATTTAAGGGTACGATCGTCAACACCAATGTGGCTAAGAACACCGCATATACCGTAATCACGATCTTACGGGCAAAAGAGCCTGGCTCACCTGCTGCCTGGATCAGTTTTCCCCACACCATAAAAGAGCGGGTAGCGATCTTCTCTGTAGCGACCAGCTTTCCATTGACTGTCGCCGCACCCATGTTTTTCAACATCGGTACTTTTTCTTGTTCTTCATCTTTTTGGAGGCCTTCTAAAAGCCTCTCTCCAAAACGTCTGCTGTTTTTAAGGTCTTCATCTGAGACACCTGCAGCAGGGAAACCCCAAAATGGGTCTTTTTTACCGGTTAGCAGCCATCTTGGTGTCGTGATAAAGGCATAGATTGGGCCACCTTGATCCGTCAAGACTACATTGTCTATTAAAGTAGCACCAACATCACTTAAAAGTTTTTTCATCTTCTCTTGCGCCATGACCCACATATCTCTACAAGCGATCAAGGTAACAACAGGTTTGTCTTTAAAAAGTCTTTTGGCTTGAGCACTCTGCATAAAACCTGTGACCGGGATCGAAGGAGAGAGAAACCAGATGGTATAACCCAAAATGACAAGATCATACTCATCTTCGACATCTTTAAGCACTTCAACCTCACAACCGTTCATATAGATCGCTTCAGGGAAAGCATCAAAAAACGGATAAAAAGGCCATGGATAAGGATACTTTTTAACAGGCTTGATCTTACGAAAATCCACCTTGACCTCACTGCTCTCTTTTAAAGGCGCAGTAACAGAATCTACCATTCTTTTCATCTGACCACTTTGAGAGTAGTAGAGCACTAAAACTTTTTTCATTATCATCCATAATCATAATTGCATTCAACAAAGTATTAAAAATGTATTTTATCTAATAAGTCCATAAAATCTAATATTATCACCACCTGAAGCGCTCTTATACCTGCTCTCTCTTTTTTCAGCGCTTTAAGAGGACAACTCCAATATAATAACCGCTACTAACACCACTAAGGATTTTCATGTTCGATACAGACAAACTCAGCTCACTAGATGCATTAATGGAAGCGCAAAAAATAACGCATGGACCGATCATCTTTCATGTGGCCAACCTCCTGCGGGAATGGGGTATTTTAAAACTCCTGCATGAAAACAAAAAAACAGGTATGTCTGTTGAAGCCTTAATGGAAGCTACAAACCTAAATGAATATGCCATCAAAATACTCTGCGAAACGGGCTACAGTATGGGTGCACTGAAGTATGAAAACAAGCACTACTTCATTACACGTGTTGGATTTTTCCTTGCCTATGATGAGATGACCAATGCCAACTTTAACTACACAAGAGATGTCAACTACATGGGGATCACAGAGTTGGGCGACTCTTTAAAGCAAGGGCGTCCTGCAGGACTTCAAAAATACTTTAATGAAGATTGGGAGACCATTTACCCTTACCTGACTGAACTTCCACAGGAAGTCAAAGAGAGCTGGTTTGGATATGATCACTTCTATTCAGACTCTGCATTTAAAACACTTGTGGAGATGATGGCTGAGCGTAAACCTAAAAAGATCCTCGATATTGGTGGTAACACCGGTAAATGGGCTATCGCTATCACTACCGCTTCTCCCGAAACTGAAGTGACTATTTGTGACCATCCACTCCAGATAAAAACTGCCTTTGCCAACGCAGAAGAGGCTGGAGTAAAAGATCGTGTTCATGGTGAAGTCATGGATTTACTTGACCATTCTAAACCATTTCCAAAAGGATTTGATGTCGTCTGGATGAGTCAATTTTTAGACTGCTTCCCGCCTGAAGATATCATCGCTATTTTACAACGTGCAAAAGAGGCACTCAGTGAAGATGGACGGATCAACATCATCGAACCGTATTGGGACCGTCAACAACATGAGATCGGCGCTTATATCTTGATCAACTGTTCTCCATACTTTACAGCACTTGCTAATGGTACCAGTAAGATGTACAGTGCGGAAGATATGCATCAGTATATAGAAGCTGCAGGTCTTGAAGTCGATGAAGAGGTGGATAGATTGGGATTTGGTCATACACTGACCAGTTGTAAGCGTAAAGCCTAAGCTTTACCTCGCATCCTGCACGGATGGCAGGATAAGTGTTAACACAAATTACTTGTTTGCGTTAATGTAGTCACATAGTGACGCAGCAGTTGCAAATATCGTCTCAGCATCTGCAATATTGGTCACTTTGACACCAAACTCTTTTTCTACAACCAAAGTCAACTCGATCGCATCTACAGAGTCCAGGCCTAAACCATCCTCACCAAAAAGTGGATCTGTATCTGCGATCTCACTTGCTTCAATATCTTCGAGGTTAAGACCTTCAATGATCTTCTCTTTTAAAACGTCAGTAGTTATCATGATTCACCCTAATATATGTAATGGCGTAAGTGTAGCATAGGGGAGTTTAAGCGGAGCATTATTGCTTCGAACAACACTGTCTGGTTTATTTGGGCTGTATACTTCCATAGATCTTCCAAGCATCATCCGAGATACTTAGGTCACGATATTCATAAAGCTTTGATAAAAAGAAATCTCTGTAGACCTCTATAGCACCTAGTGACTTGAGATGTTCTGTAGGAACCTGTGCATCAACAAACTTGTAGCCCCACTCTCGTAACTTCTCTATTAAAACGGCAAAAGCCACCTTCGAAGCGTCACTTTTTTTTGCAAACATAGACTCTCCACAGAAGACAGCACCCACACCAATACCGTAAAGACCCCCGACCAATTCACCCTCGCAATAGGCTTCCACAGAGTGTGCTTTACCTAAGGCATATAGACTTGTCATAGCTTCGATAAGGTCTGGTTGCAGCCATGTCCCCTGCTGACCGGGACGATGAATCGCGGCACACTCTTGCAAGACCTGCTCAAAGGCAGTGTCAAAACGGATCTCAAAGTGTTTCATCCGCTTTTTTAGTGACTTACGCAACTTGAAGTCTTCCAGATTCAAGATTAGTCTAGGGTCTGGAGACCACCAGAGTATAGGGTCACCTACAGTGAACCAAGGAAAGATCCCCTCTCTGTATGCAAGGTAGAGACGGGTCGGGTTTAAGTCACCGCCAAAGGCGACGATCCCATCCTCGTTGGCATCGTTAGGATGGGGGAAAATATGTCTGTAATCGAGTTTGGCGATCATACACTAAAGTCAAAAATGAGGCCATCATCATAATCAACCATGACCTTACCGCCTTGCTTAAGAGCACCAAAAAGCATCTCGTCAGTCAATTTGTCTTTGATCTTCTCTTGGATCACACGACCCAGAGGACGGGCACCCATAGCAACATCATAGCCCATCTCCGCCAAGTAGCCACGTGTCTTTTCAGTGATCTCTACCACAACTTTTTTCTTTTCAAGCTGCACGTTTAGTTCTGCCATAAACTTGTCCACAATGTTTTCAACAACCTCTATGTCCAGTGGTGCGAACTCAATGACAGCATCCAAACGGTTTCTAAATTCTGGTGTAAAAAAGGCTTTAAGCTCCTCACCACGGGAGAGAGACTGGTCTGCATTGAAGCCCATGACACTGGCCGCTTGTGCACCCACATTTGATGTCATTATTAAAACAACATTTTTGAAATTGGCTTTATAACCGTTGTTATCGGTCAAGGTCGCACTGTCCATCACCTGTAACAAGATGTTGACCAAATCAGGATGTGCCTTTTCGATCTCATCTAAGAGTAACACGGTGTAGGGATGTTTACGAATGACCTCTGTTAAAAGACCGCCTTGTTCATACCCAACATATCCTGGAGGTGCTCCTACCAGACGAGAGAGGGCATGTTTTTCCATGTATTCACTCATGTCAAAACGTTCATAGTGTATACCCATCTCATCGGCTAAAGATTTGGCCAGTTCCGTCTTACCCACACCTGTTGGTCCGGAAAAGAGAAAAGAAGCAATCGGCTTTTCGCCTTCATTAAGTCCTGCACGAGAACGTTTAATGGCCAAGGCCACTTTCTCTACTGCAGGTTCCTGACCGATCACACGTGCTTTCAAATCTTCTTCCAAACGCTCTAGCTTCGCTGTGTCATCTTCACTCATGCGTGAGGTGGGTACACCTGTAATCTTTGAGATCACCTTCTCGATGTCGTGAGGTGTTACCGTAGCACGTTTACGTGTCTGTAGGTGAAAAGAGGCTCCCGCTTCATCAATAAGGTCTATGGCCACATCGGGTAAAAAACGGTCACTGATATACTTTTTAGAGAGCTCTACCGCTGTAACCAGTGCCTTGTCAGTGTACTTGAGACCGTGATGTTCTTCGTACTTCGAACGCAATCCTTTTAAGATCAGGACACTGTCTTTTTGAGAAGGTTCATCCACATCGATCTTGGCAAAACGACGGCTCAGTGCACGATCTTTCTCAAAAGCGTTACGGTGTTCTGCAAAGGTGGTCGCACCCATACACTTTAACTCACCCGAAGCCAAAGCGGGTTTTAGTTGGTTCGAGGCGTCCATGCTTCCACCACTCACCGCACCGGCACCCACAAGTGTGTGGATCTCATCGATGAACAAAATAGCATCTTTTTGCATCTTCAACTCATCAATGACACCTTTAAGGCGTTTTTCAAAGTCACCACGATACTTTGTGCCTGCCAACATCGCAGAAAGGTCAAGTGCAAAAATAGGTGCCGCTTTCAAGATCTCAGGAACATCATCTTCACTAATACGCAGGGCCAAACCTTCAGCAATAGCGGTTTTACCCACACCCGGTTCACCAACAAGCAGTGGATTGTTCTTTTTACGACGACACAGCGTCTGAACGACACGTTCTATCTCACTCTGACGGCCAATAACAGGGTCTATCTTCCCCTCTTGAGCTTTTTTCACCAGGTTAATGGTGTATTTGTCAAGGTAACTGTCTGTCTCTTCGCTGCTGCTGTTACTCGCATCAATATCTTGATGTGAGATCACCTCTAAGATGTCGACACGAGAGATCTCTTGAGACTCCATTAAAGCCGTAGCAAAAGTGTGTTCCTCTTCAAAAACAGCAGCTAAAAGGTCACCTACCTCTGCCTGCTCTTTTTGAGCGCTTTGTATATGTTTGATCATCGTGTCGATCATACGTGAAAGCGCCACCGTCTCAAAAGGTTCTTGGTTACTCTCTTCAGGTAGGGCCTGCATGGTCTCACTAAGGTAGTTTGCTGCTGCTTCACGCATACTTTCAACATCACCACCACACTCTTTAATGATGTTAACACCCTCTTTAGAACTCAACATCGCAAAGAAGACATGTTCTATGGTGAGGTACTCATGGCGCTGATCTTTTGCATAGGTCAGCGCTTTTTGGAATATACTGTTTAATTCTGCACTAATCATCTTACGCCTCCTCTAAAGTAGCTTTTAACGGAAAGCCCTGTTCCCGAGCAAGTTTACTCACCTGCATCACTTTCGTCTCTGCTACCTCATAGGTATAAACACCACAGACACCTTTGTCTTTTTTATGGACATCGATCATGATCTGTTCAGCTTCTTGGTAGCTTTTATGAAAGATGTTCATTAAGACGTCGATGACGAAGTCCATCGAGGTGTAGTCGTCGTTTAACAGCAGTACAAGATATTGTTTAGGCTCTCGCAGGGAGAGTTCACCTTCTAATTCATGTTTCGTACTCAAAAAATTTTCCTGTTTCTATATAGTATTTTTATTATTATGTAGAATGTAACAATGTTTGGGTGTAATTTTGCTTAAAGCGGGGAGTTAGCTCTATTATTTAGGCTTTAAAGAGATACTTTTCTCTCTTCACTTTTGCACCTTGAATCTGCCTGAATTTTGTAACTTTTAAAACAAAATTGATAACGAGAAGCATCAACGACAAAAGTATTTGCAAAGGTAATTAAAATCATTTTTTGAGTACTAACAGTTTATTTCAGCCAATAGTTTATCCTCAAAAAGACGCCATAACCCTAGTTTGTTATCAGACAGTTAAATATCTACCGCGAGGTGCCACTTTGCATCAACTTTTTTAGCATTTTCAAAAATCTCTAGATAACATTTGAAATTATCGATAATCTCTTTAGAAGAGAATGCAGGACTTTTTGTTTTTAAAGTATTTATCATATCAGTAGCCCAAATAATTCCTTCTTCCGCATCAAACCATTGTTCCATCTGTTCAGGTACATCCATACCCATACCTTCAAACTCATCTGCAAATTCACTGATATCTTGATAAACATATTCCTCAATACTTTTCAGTCCATTACTTTTGGAAAAGGACGTTAACGCTTCAAATGCATGAGCAATTGATTTACCATCAACATATGTCTCAAAATCAGTATCTTCTTGATCTAATTCTATGTAAAATGCTACACTCATATTTCAATTCCTTTTTGCTTTAATTTTATGAAAACGTAATCATTTAGCTATTGATAGCTTACTCATTTATTATCCTATAACGTTTAAAATGAGCCAACCAATAGCCTACGTGCGGATAACTGATTGGCTCTTGTGATTTGTTAGAAGTTATAAAGTATCTATTCTTCTATGACAAATGGTAACTTGACAGGTTCAATATATTTTCCAATACCTTTATCACTGAGAGTTTCATTGACGATATGAATAATTTTTTCAGCATCTAGACCATAGTAATAAAGAGTAAAGACATCTTTTCCTTCTCTATCATCATGAGATACACCATGTGTTCCTACCGCTTCTTCGATATTTTCCCACATCTCTTGAAAATCAGTATTGTCAAGAAGCTCTTCTGGCGCCTTGGCAAAATTTAAATTGATTGCAACACCTTCTAAGTTTCCTACTGGAATTTCCTGATCATTCTCAAAGTAAAGAGTACTTCCCTTTGGAACGATGGTATCAATTTTCTTTTTGACTTCATTAACAACTTCTTCTGATTCATCTTTAAGAACAAGTTCTAATTCACAATAAGCTGGTTGACCATTGTTATTAAGGAGTGTACCTCCACCTGTGACTTCACCAAGACCATTTTTTTTGAAGAATTTTTCCAGTGGTTCCCTATAGAACTCACCACGCAACATTGGTCCACATTTGTCATTGATTTGAATAGATAGCATTTTTTCTCCTAACATTTAAAATGAGTCATCAACTACCCTCTCTCGGGTTTTTGATTGGCTCGATCATGTTGTTATACTAGCATCTTTAACATGATTTTTTTACAAACTTGGTGTAAATGAAAATGTTTTTTTTGTAGAGCAACCTTGTAGTTTTTGCAGATCATGCAACTCCGATGAAAACCACTGTTTAACGTCAAATTTATATTCTTTAGAATATTTGTTCTTTTGTCTGAGTTGAAATGATATGTTTTTGATGTGCCACGCGTTGTAACCATCAACTTCTAAAGTAATACTGTTTATATCTTCAGGTGCAATAGCCACCTTGATATTTTCAAGAGTATGTACACTGCCTCTTTTAATTACCTCATCTTTTGAATTAAACACAATAAGAGGATGCTCACTACGATCATTAATAATCAATTTAATAAACAGTTGAGAAGTTCCGGCATCTACAATATCAGTTGTATGTATTACAACTCGTAAAAAAGAGACCATGTTTTGTTTTGACTCTTTTTTTGTCTTGTTCTGTTCTGCTAGCTCCTGTAACTTCCTCTGCTGCTCTGACTTTACTTTTATCTCCTCCAAATAAGAGCTTTTCATAGTTGTTTTGTGTTTCTCATAGTAGTTAATAGCTTGACGTGCCGGTTCACCTTTCTCCGCAATACCAACAAGCCCACTATTTACAATTCGCAAAAAAAGTTCCCGATCATCACGCTCAATAGCTAATAAAAGATTATTATTTAATATCGCTACGATTTCACTGTATTTTTTAGCCAACTTCCGTAAAGAGCGAATATATTCCTCCTTTTGTGCTTTACCAGACTTCGTAGATGTTGTAAGATGATTTCCTGCATTCAAAACTTCACTTGCAAACTTTTCATAATGTTTAGACTGTATCTCTATCTCTTTAAAAGTGTTAAAGGTTGCTACCGCTTTAAACAAAGGCGTCCCGAAAGATGAATAGACAGGTGGATATGTATTAGCATATATGCTTTGGAGCATTAAAAACAGAGTTATTATTAAAATTTTCATTTTTTGCCTTTATTATGTTGTTTTTTGTATAGCGGTTGTCATGAGCAATAATTTTCCTGATAGGATCAATTGTTTTGTCTTCTCAAACTTATTATGCACTTTAAACATAGGTCATTTATCAGTTATCTTTGTCTGAGCTTTTTTCTCACATTCTTGAATCTCAAACTTCAATATCTGAATATGCTGATCAAGGATCTCTTTATTACTGGAAGTGGGTTTGGTTAATGTTAGCCATGATAGGACTTGACCAACATCTTCAGCATCTTTTTGTACCTCAAGCGTTTTAAGTTGCTCACGCTTCTTGCTGCAATCCTCTTCTGCTAAAGCTATTGTACTAAGTGTAATTAATAGAAGAAAAAGTTTCATCATAGTATTAATATTTTTTGAATAGTCATGATATTTTACCTTTGTGTGTATAACGTTTACGTTGAGCGATATTTGACCCGCCCTTGGGTCAAATAGTGGCTCCTAGTTCTTGTTATGTTGTTCAGCCTGCTGCTTAATTATACTTTCTCTATATGACTCAATTGTATTACTTGGACATACATTTGGATGGACTTCAAGCAAGTTGTGCCATTTTGAAAATGGCACATCGTCCAGTGCAACATTAGGCGTTGGTAAAAAAGCTGTAACGCAATCTTCAATGCCAAATTTTTCAGCGCTGCGTTGTGCATATTCTGCACCACCTGAACTCCAATAATATAGTATTGCACCTTCTTCTTTCAAAGTTTTATATGTTTTATTACTCTAGGAATTGGTATTTGTTTCGCCCCATAGTTTCGTAGAAAAGTTTCATCTACATCAACATATACATAAAATGGTTTTTTCATAATTTATTCTTTCGTAACATAGCTCTTTATTGGCTTTGTGTTACTAAATCATAACCCATTTCTTCTTTTGCCCACTGAATACAGTTTTTCACATTGACTTTCAACTCTTCATCTTCATTAAAAGAGATTGCATTGCTTAGTTTACATAATGCAACGATACAAATCACAGTTGCTTCAACGTCAAGTTCACTATGAAATGCAAGCTCAACACCATAGTCGCGACCATCTAAATCTTTTTCATCAAGCTCCCAGTCGTCTAAGTCTTCAGCTTCAAGCTTGTTTGCAAAAAACTCAAAACCTGCTTCTTCATTTTTTATTTTTCCAGGCCAAAATCCTTCAATATTGATTAATTCTTCATCCAAGGCGTCTAAGTCTAAACCTAATGATTTAACTTCTGCTCTTAACTCTTCAACTGTAGGAAGCTTTGAACTTTCTACTAGTACTAACATTGAATCTGACATATTTTTTTCCTTTATTGTATAAGCCAACTCTTTAATACCAAACATTTTATACACTATAGCCTTAAACTACTAATTATTTATATCTATAAAAAATA
>JALWKG010000229.1 GCA_027081565.1 Helicobacteraceae bacterium | reverse complement strand
ACATTATGAAAGGTAAAAAGGGTTATCGCTTTACCAAACGTCTTGAGATAGCTGACATTAATTACACCGACAGTACACACACCCTGCGTAACAACTTGCTTGCAGACTATGGTGTTTATAACAATGTCGACCTTATCACCCTCAAAGGCAATGTCCGTTACCATCGCGAGGATGGAATGCATTTTGTAACCAACAAAGCTATTGTCAACCAGAAAAAAGAGACTATCGATACAAGAGGTCCTTTTACACTTTATAAACAAGAGGACATCGTCATCGGGAAAGACCTCTATTATGACTCTAAAAAAGGGTTGAGCAGAGCCAAAGATGTTACCGGTCTCTTTGAGCTTGATGAGAAGGAAAAATTTTGAAACATTTATGGATTATTACAACACTTTTGCTGCTTTCTGTACAAGCACAACAGCTTAAAATCGTAGCCAAGACTTTTGACAGTGATGAGCAAAAAGGTCAAACCACCTTTAATGGTGATGTTAAGATCACCAAAGGGTTTGACGAGCTTAATGCCTCTAAAGTCACTGTCTATACTAATATGAAACGTAAACCTACCAAATACATCGCTCTTGGAAATGTCTCTTTTTATATTGTGACAGAAAATAAGGCTATCTACAAAGGCAAGGCACAAAAAGTTATCTTTTACCCTATAAAAAAAGAGTACCATTTTTACAAAGATGTCAACATTCAGCAGATCGATGAGAAAAAAGAGATCATTGGTGAAGAGGTGGTCATTGGTACCGTCGAAGGTAAAGCACGAGCCAAAGGTGGCAGTAAAAAGCCTGTGATCATGACCTTTGAGATCGAAGAGAAGGAGACAAAAAAATGATAGAGATCATCAACTCATCTTTTGTGACATCGGCACCAAACGTAGCTGCTGCTCCAGAAAATGAATACCTAAACGAAGTAGTCTTTATGGCGCGTTCTAATGTCGGAAAAAGTTCTTTGCTAAATGCATTGAGCGGTAGAAAAAGTCTTGCTAAAGTCTCTTCAACACCAGGAAAGACAAGGCTCATCAACTTTTTTGATGTGACCATGATAGACAGAGACAACGATCAGAGGCTGGAAGCGATTTTTGTGGATCTCCCCGGTTTTGGTTATGCCAAGGTCTCTAAGTCGATTAAGTCAGATTGGGAGAAGAACCTAACAGACTTTATTGCCCAACGTAAACAGATCAAGATCTTTATGCACCTCATAGATTGTCGTCATCCCAACTTGGCAATCGATTATTCGGTCTCAGACTACTTGGATCAGGTGTGTAGAGAAGACCAAGTGATCATTCGGGTCTTTACCAAGATCGACAAACTCAACCAAAAAGAGCAGGGCAAGCTTTTACGTGACCACCCTGGTGCTATTTTGATCTCCAGTGCTAAGAAGAAGGGAACAAACAAGCTTGTAGCCCTCATTCACGATATTTTAAACGAAGACAGAGAAGACGAGAATGACGCTTAGTTTTCGTAAGGCTACACTTCTTGACATCCCTGCGATGCAGACCTTAGTCGAACCAGAAGTTGTAAGCGGTGTTATCTTAAAACGTGACAATGATGAAGTCGCTACCAATATCCGCTCATACCAACTGGCTTTTTATAAAGAGAAACTGGTCGGGTTTTGTGCCTTGCATGTCCATACAACTACCTTGGCAGAGGTTCGTTCTCTGATCGTTGATGATAGTACAAGAGGTAGTGGTATAGGTTCAGAGCTTATTCGGTTAGCTCTTAAAGAGGCCAAGGAACTTGGTCTTAAAGAAGTTCTTTCCCTTACGTATCAACAGGCATTTTTTGAACATTTAGATTTCAAAGAGATCCCCAAAGAGTCTCTTCCTGAACATAAGATATGGGCTGACTGTATCAACTGTAAACATTTTCCAATATGCAACGAAGTATCACTTATCCATTCTATATAAAAGCTTTTATGCTTTTAGTGCTTTATCTCATTTATGAGAGTTTGAGCACGATATACCTCTTTTTACCACCACTTTTTGGAGTTCTCTTTTTCTATTTCATCCGTGCATTGGACAAACAAGACCTCTCACTGCTCTTTTTAGTGGTGATATTAGCCCTGATCTATGAGGCGGACAAAGGGTATCTTTTTTTAAGTTCTTTGGTCTTTTTCTCCTTTACCTACAAGTTTATTTTGCCCAAACTTCATCAGATGATAGAGTGTACGCGCTGTATGCACTTTATCTATATCGTTTTAGCGTACATTGGTTTTTGGATTTTTTCATTGCTGCTGCAGCAGATGTTCGTCTTAGAATTTGCCAGTATAAACTTCTATGTCATCTGGTATATACTTTTTGAGTTTTTCTTGGTTGGACTGTTATGAGACTAAAGTTACTTATCTCTTTTTTCTTTTTGATCTGGCTTTCACTGTTGGTTCGCGTCTTTTACCTTTCGGTACAGTCAAACAACTATTACTCCAAACTTTCCTCACATAATACCATTAAGACCAAGAAGATAGCGCCGATCCGTGGTGAGATCCATGACCGGAACAACTTGCCAATAGCCATCAACAAACTTGGTTTCTCCATCCAACTTTTACCTCACCTAAAACACAAAGGTGACAACAGTGAACTGGACATTGCCATAAGAGACCTGGTACATAACCTCCCTGATCTCAACGCCACAAAGATCAAAAAACGTTACCTTCGTAATGACTCCTACTATAACCACAATGACATCAGAGTAGTGGACTTCGTCTCTTACGAAAAGATCATGCCGGTCTACTCACCACTACACTTAAACGATAACATCTTAGTCATACCCGCCCCTAAACGCTACTACCCATATAGCGACTTAGCTGCCCACATCATTGGTTATGTTGCAAAAGCAAACAAAAAAGATGTCGAACGCGATGAACTGGCCAAGCTTATTGGCTCTACTGGTAAAAGTGGTGTAGAGAAGTACTATAACAGCTACTTAGAAGGTGTTGCTGGTCAACGTAAGATCAAGGTAAGTGCGCAAAACGAAGTGATCAAAGAGCTTAGTTATCTCAAAGCCATAGAAAACCGTGACATTACACTTACTCTTGATATGCGGTTACAAAAATATATTAGCGAACAGTTCAAAGCACGCGCCGGTGCTGTTATAGTCATGAGTGTGGATGGTGAGATTCTGGCTGCTGCCAGTTTTCCTGAGTATGATCTAAACTCCTTTGTATCGGGTATCTCTTCTAAGCAGTGGAAAGCGCTCATAGAGAGTATCGACACCCCTTTTACCAACAAGATCATTAACGGACTCTATCCACCAGGATCTACCATTAAGACAGGTTTGGGTCTGGTCTATCTAAGTTCAGGTATCTCTCAGTGGTGGACTACCAACTGTACCGGTACAATGAAGCTGGGTAAACGTAACTTTCGCTGTTGGAAACACTCGGGTCATGGTAAAACTGACATACGAAAAGCCATTCGTGAGAGTTGTGATGACTATTTCTATAAAGGGAGTCTAAAAGTCGGTATTGCTGATATGAGTTTTGGTCTGAAGCGTTTTGGTCTGGGCAGTAAAAC
>JALWKG010000228.1 GCA_027081565.1 Helicobacteraceae bacterium | reverse complement strand
CTGTGATGCGGCTAAAGAGACCTGTCCGATGTTCCCCAAGGCAGTCAAGACCATCCATGTCGGTTTTGAAGACCCAAGCGGAAAAGCGGTAGAAGAGTATGCCAAGACATATGATCTTATCGAAAAAAAGCTGCTGCCGATCATCCAAAAAGAGTTGTGTGACTAGAGCTCGATGTACTTCTCTTCTTCAACAATATATGCCTCTTTGCCGAGATGTTCTTTAATGGCAGTCTGAAAGACAGACTGTTTCTCCTCTTCACCATGAATTAAATAGACCTTTTTGAGATCTTCAAAAGCCGACATCCACTCCAGTAACTCAGTTTGATCGGCGTGCGCTGAAAATCCGTTAATAGTATGGATCGCAGCATTAACACTGATCTTCTCATGATAGAGTTCTATGGAGCTTGCTCCCTCAACGATCTCACGACCCAAAGTGCCTTTGGCCTGATAACCGACAAAGATAACGGCGTTGTGTTTGTCCCACAAACGGTGTTTGAAATGATGTAAAATACGGCCTCCGTTGCACATGCCGCTTCCAGAGATGATGATGGCCCGTTCCGTGACCTCATTGATCTTTTTTGAAGCTCTTAACGTAGTGGTAAACTCTAAGCGTTCAAAATCAAAGACAGTACCATCCTCTGCTTCAAACACCTGACACGTTTTACTTAGAAGACCAACATGCTTGTTGTAAACACGAGTTGCACGTATAGCCATAGGACTGTCTAGAAAGATTCGGCAGGGAGGTAGTGTTCTCTCAAGGTACATTGTTTTTAAAAGACAAAGAATCTCCTGGGTCCGCTCAATAGCAAATGAGGGAATCATAACATTGGCATTGTTGTTCAAGGTAGTGATAATGATCTTTTTAAACTCCTCGATAGAACTCTCTATATTCTTATGATTACGGTCCCCATAAGTCGATTCTATGTAAAGAGCGTCTGCTTTTTTTGCATGTTCTGGCGCAGGGAGTACAAAGTCATTTTTATTGCCAAGATCACCACTGAACACGATACGTTTTTCAACCCCATCTTCTATAAAATCAATCTCAATAAATGCCGATCCCAGGATATGGCCTGCATTACGAAAGGTGATCTTGATATTTTTGTCTAATGTAATTGTTTTGTCATATTGAACAAACTTTTTCTTAAGCGTCAGCAGGGATTCGACGTTCATAGCTGTATAGAGGGGTTGTTTTACCTTATGTTCTTCACTGCGCCGCTGCGCCTTTTTAAAATACAGATGATAGCTCTCTTCCATAAGATGGGCACTGTCAAGCATAACAATACGTGCTAGATCAAGCGTTGCTTTGGTCGTAATAATCTTACCACGGAAACCGTGTTTAAAAAGCAGAGGCGCCCGGCCAACATGGTCAAGATGGGCATGGGTAAAGAGCAGATAGTCTACCTCTTTAGGGTCGAACTCGAGGAGCTGTGCATTCTTTTCTTCATGTTCTCCCTGAAACATCCCAAAATCAATTAGTAACTTGGTACCATTCTCAAGACTTAGAAGGTGCGCAGAACCAGTGACGACTTTCGCTGCACCGAATGACTGTACATAGGCCATGTGAATCCTTTTTTAGTTACCTCAATTCAAGGTATTATAAGTAAATGACCTCTTCAGGTTCAACAATATGGGCTTTGAGACCAACCTGGTTTTTCAAGACACTGCGAAGGATCACCTGTTTATCTTTCTCTCCATGGATCAAATAAACCTTTTTAAGATCTTCCATCTGCGAGACCCATCGGACAATACTCGCCTGATCCGCATGAGCAGAGAAACCATTCACCGTATGGATACTAGCCTTGATGAGGATGTCTTCATGAAAGACCTTGATAAAGCGTGCGCCATCAACTATATGACGGCCTAATGTTCCTACCGCCTGATATCCGACAAAAATAACAGCATTTTTATGGTTCCATAAACGATACTTGAAATGGTGTAATATACGGCCGCCGGTACACATACCACTACCCGCAATAATAATAGCACGACGGTCGACCTCGTTGATGGCTTTGGATCCTTCTACATCAGGTGTGTAGATCAGCTCTTCAAAATCAAACACAGCGCCACTTTTATCTTTATTATGCTGACATTTCAAGCTCAATTCATCAGAATATTTTCGATATACATCCGTTGCCTTGGAGGCCATAGGGCTGTCAAGAAAGATATGGCATTCAGGTGGCAGCTCTTTGTGTTCATGCATCTCTTTGAGAATACAGAGTATCTCCTGGGTACGTTCCACGGCAAAAGAGGGGATCAGAACATTACCATACTCTTGCAAAGTCTCTATAACAATACGTTTAAACTCGGTGATCGTCGCATCAATGGTCTGATGGTTGCGATCCCCGTAGGTAGACTCGACATAGAGATAGTCTGTCTTGGCACATTTTTCAAGATGGGGTAAGACCATGTCATTGTCGTTGCCAATATCACCGGAAAAAACGATGGTATGAGGAACACTATTTTCATGGTACGTGATCTCTATAAATGCTGAACCTAGTATATGGCCTGCATTATGATAGGTAACAGTGATATCTTTTTGTACTGTAATAGCTTCATCGTACTGCGTGTTTACCCAAACCAGAGAGAGTGCATCATCAACATCTTCTTCACCGTAAAGTGGTGCCTGAACCCTATCTTCTCTACCCCTTCTCTGGGCTTTTTTATAAGCCCTATTATAATCTTCCATCATGATCTTGGCACTGTCGAGCATGATCACTTCTGCAAGTTCCATGGTAGCAGCTGTGGAATAGACCTTACCTGTAAATCCCTCTTTTACCAGTTTGGGTATACGTCCAACATGGTCAAGATGTGCATGTGTCACCAGCAAAAAGTCTATCTCTGAAGGCTCAAAGTCAAAAGGTTCAAAATTACGCTGTTCTTTACCACCTTGAAACATTCCACAATCTACAAGGATCTTCGGACCATTTTCTATGGCAAGTAAGTGACAAGAACCGGTAACAACTTCAGCTGCTCCATATGAGATCACAGTAGCCATCTAAACCCCTTTACTTTGACAACGTAACACTTCAATATTTTTGATCTTCTCTAATCTTTTCGTAATTTCATTAAAAACAGCCATAGAGTCATCATAATCTTTTTGGAGCTTCTCTTTTTGCTCTTGTATGCGCTCAAGTTGACGATCAACTTCATCTAGAGGAATAGCACATGACTTGGCCATCAACTCCTCTTTATCCAACACCCACTCTGTGATCTTTTTTATAAAATCTTTCATAAGATATATCCTTTAATTAAATTTTCACTAATACTTAAAAATATTATACTCCTACTTTCAATAATAGTTTCGCCATCACTTTCTGTTTTATACCCTGAGTCCCAAATTATCAGTTACTAATTTACTAAAAATTTCACTGTTTTTGCGCGTAACCATGCTGTACACGCGCTATAGCATACTATTACAGCTATCTGTTAGTCATATGCTTGTATACTAAAAAACATTTTCAAACCATAATTACAGGTTATCAAGGTTATTTCATGCAAAAACACTCTTACACT
>JALWKG010000227.1 GCA_027081565.1 Helicobacteraceae bacterium | reverse complement strand
ACGACCAAGACGATCGCTGAATATCTGAAGATGGGTACAGTGAGCGATCCTAAAGATGGTCACCTCTTGACAGCAAGGGGTAACCCACTGATCCATACGGCGAAAAAAGGCAACCATGTCATTATGCATCTTGCCTCTGGAAAAGATATAGAGCTGACCCCGCTTAAAGCACTTAAAGAAGAAGAGAAACTCTCCAAAGTAGCTCTCGTCGCTATGGACCAGATCACGGCACACACAGATGAAATGGAGTGTTATACCTGTCACGCGACATGGGCACCACAATGTTATGGCTGTCATGTCAAGGTCGACTACTCCGGAGGTAAGCAAAATCCTGACTTTTTGAAAGCCTCTCACGACCATGATATTCATGGACGTACAGGAGGGATGCGTAACCTCAAAAACTACCTGGTAGATGGCAAGGTAACTGAGACACGCTCGTACCTGCGTTGGGAAGATCCGGCCTTGGCTCAAAATGGAGAGGGACGTATTACTCCCGTCATTCCGGGCTGTCAAGTGACTGCAACGGTCATAGGTAAAGATGGCAAGGCTCTGATCCAAAACCAGATCTTTAAGATCCCTAATGTAGAAGGAGCAGGAGAAGAGGGACAAAATGCCATCGATATGTCTCCAGTTCAGCCACATACCATCTCCAAACGCTCACGTACCTGTGAAAGTTGTCACAGCAGTGACAAGGCTATCGGCCTTGGTATCGGTGGAGGCAAATACTTCTCTGATCCGAGTAAAGATTTTATTGTTGATCTGATGAGTGCGGACATGAAGTTACTACCACATAAAACAGATGAACAGGTACCTGCTATAAGCAACTTAAAACATGACTATTCAAGTTTCTTAGATGAAAATGGGACGCAGTTGATGACGGTAGGCCACCACTGGAAGCTCTCTCAGCCTCTCGACAAAGAACAACGCTCTAAACTTGACCGCCGTGGGATGTGTCTCTCTTGTCATAAAAACATACCTGATGGAGACCTTGCTGTTTCTGCTTTAGTCCATGCCTCAGAGATGGCAGGTATAGAGATAGATAGAGAAGAACATGGTTCTATCTTAAACAAGATCTTGTTGATGGGTGCCTGGTTGCAAGTTTTAGTTGGAGTTGGGCTTGGTGGGTATATTATATATAGACTCTTTTTAAAACGGAAACATCCAAGGAGATGGAAATGAAAAAAATTATTTTAGTATTGGCACTTGGCTTGAGCCTTTTTGCCAATGATATCATCATTAAAAATTCGAACAAAACGGTTGAAGCAACGATGAATAAACTTCAAAACATCGTTAACAAAAAAGGCTTTCAAGTCTTTGCAGTTGTCAACCATCAACTTGGTGCTGACAAGGTACGTATGAAGATGCCTCCTTCAGTAGAGATCATTTTTGGTAACGCTAAAATGGGCACAACACTGATGTTGGAGAACATGCAAGTCGGTCTTGATCTCCCTGTTCGTGTTTTGGTCTATCAAGACAAAAATCTCAAGACGAAGATCGCTTATAGAGATGGGACATGGTTAGATAACGAACATAACCTGACCAAGCAGAAGATTGTCAATAAGATGAACTTTGTTCTTGACAACATTACGACAGAGGCAGGACGTTAAGCGTGAGTAGAATGACAAGTGAAGAGGCTTTAGAGCTGATCCAAAATGCTGATCTTCTTGAGTTAGGGAAGATGGCATCTGCTAGAAAAAAAGAGTTACATCCTAAAGAGATTACTACCTTTGTAGTTGACAGAAACATCAACTATACCAACGTCTGTTGGGTGGACTGTAAGTTTTGTGCATTTTATCGTCATGCTAAAGCTGACGATGCCTATATACTTACGCATGAAGAGATCGATGTTAAGATCGATGAGTTGGTAGATATTGGTGGAACACAGATCCTTTTTCAAGGGGGTGTTCATCCTAAACTCAAGATCGAATTTTATGAGGAGCTGGTGGGACATATACATGAGAAGTATCCACAGATCACAATCCATGCCTTTTCTGCCATAGAGTTGGACTACATCGCCAAGATCTCAAAGATAAGTATTGTAGAAGTACTGCAGCGTCTTAAAGCGAAGGGACTCTCTTCTATACCCGGTGCCGGTGCTGAGATCTTAAGTGATCGTGTACGTGACATTATCGCACCGAAAAAGCATGACTCCGAAGTGTGGATCGAAGTGCATCGACAAGCGCATAAACTGGGTATAAAGTCAACGGCTACGATGATGTTTGGTACCGTTGAGACAGATGAAGAGATCATCGAACACTGGAATATGGTTCGTAAACTTCAAGATGAGACCGGCGGTTTCCGTGCTTTTATCATGTGGTCATTTCAGGGAAAAAACACCCAACTTATGGAAGAGATCCCTGATATCAAAAAGCCATCATCCAACCGTTATTTACGTCTCTTGGCTGTCTCGCGTCTCTTTTTGGACAATGTTCCTAACATACAGAGTTCATGGGTGACACAAGGGCCTTATATCGGTCAGATGGCACTAAAGTATGGGGCTAACGACTTAGGCTCGACTATGATGGAAGAGAATGTGGTACGCAGTGCCGGTGCAGGGTTTAGAATGGCTAAAGATGAGATGGTACGTCTTATTGCAGACATTGGTGAGACTCCGGCGATCCGTAACACGGCGTATGAGACCCTAGAGACTTTTTCGGCACAACAATCATAATGAAGAGACTATTACTATTTTTACTACTATTGCAAGGAATCACGATGGCATCAACGCTAGATCATATTACAGTTAAGGGTGTTGAGATCCCTCTGATCCATGAAGAGGATACAAGACTTCCTATGGTCTCTATGCAGGTTGTTTTTGAGGTGAGTGGCTCCATAGAGGACAAAAAACATCCAGGTCTGGCCAAGTTGAGTGCCAAGATGATGAACGAAGGTACCTCTAAACTCGGCAGCATTGGTTTTGCCAAAGTGTTGGATGCCAAGGCGGTACATATTAGTGCCAACACCGGAACCGAGACCTTTGTGATGGAGATCTCTTCACTGAAAGAGTCTTTTGATTATGGTTTAGAGAAGTTTGCAGACCTGTTGCAAGACCCTAACTTGAATGAAGAGACCTTAGAGAAGGTCAAAGCCGTTACCATTGGTGGTTTGAGTCGTAAAGAGAATGATTATGACTATGTAGCAGCGCGCGCATTGAAAGCAGAACTTTTTAAGGGAACGCTTTTAGAACATCCGTCATCAGGAACGATAGAAGATGTCAAAAAGATCACTTCAGATGACATCAATGCTTTTTTAAAAGAGCACTTGGTGCTTTCTCGTGTAGTGATCGTTGTAGGTGGAGACATCACGTTAGCAGAAGCTAAAGCAAAGGCTGCAGCACTGTTAGCGTCTCTCTCAGTAGGTAAAGAGAGCGAACTGCCATTTGTAGAAGTGAACACAAAGAGCCATAGAGAGGTTTTAGAGCGTGAGACAGAACAGGCGTATGTCTATTTTGGTTCGCCTTACAATCTCAAAGTAGATGATGAAGATGCTTACAAAGCACGTGTGGGTACCTTTATCTTAGGT
>JALWKG010000226.1 GCA_027081565.1 Helicobacteraceae bacterium | reverse complement strand
AAACTCTAAAAATATAAAGCCCTGCTACGCTACAATGCAGCTATCAATTAAGAGGCTTTGACTTGCAAAAAACATGTATCGTTATTCCAGTTTATAACAACCCCACAACCATTGAAGAAGTTGTATACGCAGCACTCAAAACAAAAAGCACGGTCATTGTTGTGGATGATGGTTCTGAACCAAGTGTGATGTTGAACATAGATGAGGATGAGAAGCTCTACCTGATCAGACATAACCCCAACAAAGGCAAGGGTGAAGCGATCTTGACGGGGGGACACAAGGCAAAAGAGCTTGGCTTCAGCTCTTTTTTTGTAGTAGATGGAGATGGCCAGCACTATCCACATGAAATCGAGAACTTTGTGGGTAAAGACACTGATCATTGCATCGTCATCGGATGTCGCAAATTTGGTGAAAACGTACCGGGTTCTTCGAAGTTTGGTCGGAAGTTCAGTAACTTCTGGATCTGGACGGAGACGGGTCTGCACCTTGATGATACGCAGTCAGGATTTCGCTCCTATCCTGTGAGTGTGCTTGAACTTCCCATAGAAAAACGCCGTTATGATTTTGAGATAGAGATCTTGGTACGACATGTCTGGAAGGGCGGTTGCATAGAAGAGGTAGAGATAGAGGTCTATTACCCTAAACCCGAAGAACGTGTGAGCCATTTTGACGCGTTAAAAGACAATGTAAGACTCTCCAAACTCCATTCACGACTCTTTTTTAAAAATATTTTACGGATCATTGGTATCAAATAGTATTTGAGGGACTCATTTCTCGTCGTTTCAGAGGATATAGTGGGTTGTAGTGCTAAAATACAAAAAATATTTCTTACTGTTGTAGAGACACAACTCTGGGCAGTAAATCGGGAAAACAGATGTCAATTAAAATCAATGCACAACATATAGACTATAAAGAACTTTGCCATACTCAAAATGTAGAAGTCTCTACTGATGCGGCTTTTCGTAAAAAGATAGAAGACTCTCACGCCTTTTTACTAGAGGAGATCTCTACAGGTAAGCCTATCTATGGTGTGACCACAGGTTACGGTGAAGCAGGTACAAACTACTCTGCATTTGAGCAGGCCAAAGAGCTTCAAAAAAACCTCTTTCGTTTTCATGGTTGTGGTATTGGTGAAAACCTGACCCATGACGAGTGTAAACGCATCTTGCTTATCCGTTTGACGAGTCTCTCTAAAGGCTATTCTGGTATTACGGCCAACCTTCTTGAGCGTTTGGCATACTTCTTTAACAACGACATCATCCCTGTTATTCCATCACAAGGTTCAGTAGGGGCAAGTGGTGACTTAACCCCACTCTCTTATATTGCAGCAGCGATCGTTGGTGAGCGTGAAGTTTACTACAAAGGCGAGATCCGCAGCAGTGCTGACGTTTATAAAGAGTTAGACATTGAACCTTATGAACTGGAGCCAAAAGAGGCTCTTGCTATTATGAATGGTACAGCTTCTATGAGTGGTATTGCACTCATCGCAATGGAAAAGTTTGAAAACTGGATGCATGCTTATGAGAGTTTTGTAGCAGGTCTTTTTGAGATGATGCATGCTGATGGTACACCACTACAGCCTCTTGTACATGAAGTAAAACCTTTTGTAGGTCAGATTCGTTGTGCTGCACAACTGGCTAAAAAGCTGGAAGGTTCTGACATTGTTCAGGCACAAGATGAGCGTTATGAAAAGTTCTTCCATGATGACAACCTCTGTATCCAGGACAAGTATTCTATCCGCTGTACACCACAGGTTCTAGGTATCGTTTGGGACAACCTTGAGATGTCTAAAAAATGGGTAGAGACGGAGTGTAATGCGGTTAATGACAACCCGATCATTGATGGTGAGTTCAAAAAGATCTATACTTCTGGAAACTTCTACGGTGGTTATGTAGCACATGCTATGGATACACTGAAGATCTGTTCAGCAAATGCTGCTGACCTTCTTGACAAGCAGTTTTCACTTCTTGTTGACCATAAGTTTAACCGTGGTATCGGTGAAAACCTCAAGCTCTCAGACAAGCCACATCACCACGGTTTCAAAGCGATGCAGATCTCTCTAAGTTCACTCAGTGCAGATGTTATGATGAACATCATGCCAGCATCTGTCTTTTCTCGTCCTACAGAATCTTTGAACCAAGACAAAGTAAGTATGGGAACAACAGCAGCATTAAACTTCAAGCGTACACTTCCAGACCTGGACAACATGCTGGCTATTGCCTTTATGGGACTGGCTCAGGCCGTTGACATCCGTGGGCATGAGGGTATCTCTCCACAACTTGAGAACATCTACCGTAAGGTACGTGCACTTGTTCCTCCATTGGTTGAAGATCGTCGTATGGACATTGAGATCAAAGAGATAGTTAAGTTGATCAACAGTGGTGAGCTATCGTAATGAGTGAACAAAAGCGTGTCTTAGTCACAGGTGCCACAGGCGCTATAGGTGAAGCCTGTATTAAAGCATTTGCTGAAGCAGATTACTTTGTCTACATCCACTACCGTTCTCAAAAAGAGAAGGCTCAAGCACTTTTAGCTGAAGTGGGTGGCAATGGTGAGATCATCTATTGTGATGTAGCTGACAAAGAGAGTATCAAAGAGGCTTTTTCTGAGCTTGAGTTAGATGTACTTGTCAACAACGCAGGTATTACAAAAGACAACCTCTTCTTCTGGATGAAAGATGATGAGTGGGAAGATGTGGTCAACACCAACCTGAACAGCATGTTCCGTGTGACCAAAGCAGTAAGCGAAAAGATGATCGCCAAGAAGAACTGTGCCATTATCAACATGTCCTCAGTCTCTGGTATAGCTGGCAATGTTGCGCAGACAAACTACGCTGCGACTAAAGGTGGCATCATCGCTTTTACCAAAGCCTTGGCCTTGGAGATGGGACGTTACAAGATCCGTGTCAACTGTGTTGCACCGGGTCTTATAGAGTCTGAGATGACAGAAGACCTACCGCTTAAAGAGATGAAAAAAGCGATTCCTCTGCGTCGTATCGGAAAACCGGAAGAGGTGGCTGAGGTCGTCTTCTTTTTAGCAGACAAAGCAACTTATATTACCGCTGAGACCATTAACATCAGCGGTGGAATGGTGAGATAGTGATGAAAACACGTCGCGTAGTGATTACAGGAGTTGGTGTTCTTTCACCTCTTGGTAATGATATGCAAGAGCTTCAAGAGGCTTTGATTGCCTCTAAAAGTGGTGTACAGCACGTAGCGTCATGGTCAGAATATAAAGACTTTCATACCCGTGTCTGTGGTCTTGTCAACTGGGACAACTATAAAGAGATACCACGTAAAAGCCGTCGTTCTATGGGACGCGTAGCGATTATGGCAGCCAAGACGATGATGGACGCCGTTAAAGATGCTGGACTGAGTGAAGAGCAGATCTCAAATCCTCGTACTGGTATTAGTTTTGGTTCGACCATGGGTTCAGATGCAGCACTTTTTGACTCTATTGGTACTATTGCTAAAGAGAAGACCTTTATGGGTCAAAACTCTATGAGTTTTCTGCAGTTTATGAGTCACACAG
>JALWKG010000225.1 GCA_027081565.1 Helicobacteraceae bacterium | reverse complement strand
AGGTACGGAGGTCTTGTCATCAAGGGCACGTTGTAGTGCCAAGTCTGCACGCTCTAAGTCGCTGGCTTTTTGCGTGATTTGTGCAATACCGGCATAGACAAATGGATGAAGGTCAACATTGTCTACACTCAGGTGTATAGCATTAAGCTTTTCAAGCAGGGTAGTAAAGTAGACAAGACTAGAGCGTTTGGAGAGGAGGGCCATCTCGTTATCCGCAATACGGTATATATTTAACCCTTGCTCTTCTCTTAGCACTCTAGCGATCTCTATTATCAAGGAAATAGCACTCTTTTGACCATAGTAACTCAGGATTGTGCGGTAGTTTTTGATATGCAGGACTACAAGAGTTGTCATCTGAGTCTCTTTAAGATCACTCAAAAGTTTACGACGGTTATATAGCCCTGTCTCACTCTCTTTGATCAAAATATTGAGTAGCTCATGGTGGGTCTTGTTGAGGTTGGTGTTAAGTGAAGCTAACTCCTCTATGGAAGATTCTTCCAGATAAAACTTCTCTTTTCGACCAAGTTTTGAAGAGAAACGGACAATAGCACTTAGAGGCTTGGTGATGGTCATAGAGAGTTTACGTAAAGAATTGAGGTTAAACCAGAAGAAGAAGAGGTAAAAGAGTGCGATCATCGCAATAAAAAAGAGACCGACCTTGACACTTTGCTCACTTACCTTCTCTATAGGAGCAAAAATAGTAGCCCTGTCTACATAGATGGTCAGTTTTAACTTGGTACCTTTGATGGGCATGGTATGGGTTAGATAAAGTGTACTTTTTAATTTCTCTACATCAACAACCATAGTACTGCTGTTAAGATCGATCTGTTTGGTATGCATCTCATAAAAAGAGTTGGCATTGAAATCGGCACTGATAGCACGCTGAGAAGAGGAAGCGATCAGTGTGTTATTACTGTCTAAAAGCATAGCCCGCGCTTCAAAAGGGAGCTCTAAGTTGTTGATGACAGCAGCGATCTCTTTAACATTAAGAGTAAAACCAGCTACTCCTAAAAAATACTGTTTAAGATAGACGGGCTTGATATAGGTGCCAAGCTCACCATTTTTAATGGCCCAGTCTTCTTTGTAAAGTGGGATAAATTGCATCTTTTTATCAGGGTTGTATTTGGGATCAACACTGTAATAGAAGGGAAACTTGGTGACATTGAGGTTAGGATGTAATTCATTGTAGGGGTTGATGGGTGGATAGCTAAAGGCATAGACCTTGTCGATGTTAATCCATACATTGGTAACAAGGGTTCCTTTGGTCTCTACTATAGTCCGTGCGATAGGCTGAAGTGGTAACAGGGAGTTTAATATCGTGTAGTCATAGTGGGTAAGTGACTGCAGATTAGTGGTGTAGACAGAGGTTTTCTTGGGTACCTTAAATGTTGTAAATCCCTCTTTTGAGATGTGGGGTGGTGCGTACTGAAAAAAGCCATGATAGTTCTGAAAATTTTCTGTATGGTCTTGGCGCTGGTTTCGCATGAGTAAAAAGGACTCTGTTGTCTCTGTGAGTTGGTTTAAGGCGTTTTGGGTCTGGGTGAAGTGTTGGTTCAAACGCATGGCAGTTTGATGGGCGATCTCTACAAAAGCCTTGTCCGTGATACCTTCTAAAGCCTCTTTGTTCTGCTTGGACTGGTAAGCATTAAGTAAAAAGAGGGTGATGACAAGAGAAAACTCTATTAATAATATAGGAAGCAGTGCTTGTACAAAAAAGTGTCGAAATATCAAGGTGTTGATAGACTTCATCTTAGCAGATCCATAATTGTTGGTTTAACGTACCTCAAAAAAGTGTTAATTTAGAGGTACAGGTTGAGTATATCTAAAAATGACCGTTAAATAGTATAGTCTGATTCTGAGAGGGTGCGTGCATCCACAACGCGGTTACGTCCATTTTCTTTAGCTTTGTAAAGGGCTTTGTCTGCAGAGAGCAGGAGGGTACGTTTGTCTTGTGTGCCATCAAAGCTTTCTACTCCAAAACTACAGGTGATAGAAGGAGAACCCTCAAAGGTACTCTCTTCAATAATCTTTTGGAGTTTACTGGCGATCTTTAGAGTCTGTTCGTGTGAGGCATACGGCAAGATGACCACAAACTCCTCTCCGCCAAAGCGTGACAAGGTGTCTCCCTTTCGCAACTGTTTTTTCAATAGTTCTACCAAGTTGATCAGTACATCATCGCCGACAATATGGCCATAGGTGTCATTGACCTCTTTAAAGTGGTCGATATCCAAGATAATAAAGCCAAATGGCTCTTTCTCTACCAACATAAGATGTTCAAGACGTTCTTCCATATAAGAGCGGTTATAGGCAGTGGTGAGACAGTCTTTGATGACACGCTGTTCAAGTGTCTGTTTAGAGCGTTTGAGCTCGGCGGTATAGGCCATGGCTTTAGTGATGTCCTGAACGACCATATAGTACTGTTTAAGATCAGGAAGGTAGCCCATAGTGAGGTCGATGTCGCGTTTTTCACCGTTACGTGTATTGCAGTGCAGGTGCATCTTGTCAATGGTCTCGCCATTTTTACTGCTCTCTAGGAGCAGTTGGGCAGACTCTTCATCTTTGACCAACAGACCTAAACCCAGATGTTTGGTATAGTCTTCATTGTACTCAAACATCTCAATGAGTGCACGGTTGATGTAGGTGGTATTGCCGTTTTCATCCAAAAGGGCTATACCGTTAATGGCGATGTCGAACGTGACCTTAAACTGTTCGCTGAGGTGTTCTAATGCCATCTGTGTCTCACTGAGGTGCTCTTGAACACTGATAAGTTCCTCTTTAATGGCCTCATTTTTAGTGATATCAACGAGGGTCAGAATGTATCCAGAGAGTGGTTCTGGCAGGAGTGTTATGGTGTAGTTGACCTCCAAAGCAGTACCGTTAAAACGTATGAGTGTGCTTTTAAAAGTGTAACGGGCATCTTCTTTAAGTGCTTGGTGGATCTGGTGACGTACCTGTAAGGCATTTTCATCAGGCAGCAACTTCTCATACCATTTACGTTTGATAAGCTGTTTTTTTGTATAGCCAACAAGGGTCAATGCACTCTCATTAACATCAAAGATTTGACCTTTTGGAGTTAAAAAGAGAGAGGGAACATCGCTATAGTTGTAGAGGATGCTATATTTGAGACGTTCTTGATGCAATCTTTTGGTGTAGATAAAAAGGGAGAAGATCAGGATGAGAAAGAGAACAAAGAGCGTTCCTCCCATCATAAAACTGGCATAGTTACCAGCAAAAAGCAGTGAAGAAGCAGTGATAAGTAAAAAAAGTGTTTTCAACTGCTTCTCTTCTGTCTTTTAAAGAATGACCGCTTCGCGCTGGCCTTTGGTGATAACACCGATCTCATAAGCATCAGAGCCATCAAGAATGATCTGTGCATCTTCAGGACGTACTACAAGTACCATACCGACACCCATATTAAAGGCTCTGAACATCTCTTCACGAGCAACATGCTCACTCATAAGTTCAAAGATCGGAAGGACTTGGATCTTTGCATCTTGGATCTCTGCACGAAGACCTTCAGGAAGTACACGTGGCAAGTTCTCTACCAATCCACCACCTGTG
>JALWKG010000224.1 GCA_027081565.1 Helicobacteraceae bacterium | reverse complement strand
GTTGCCATACTTCCCAATCATAATAAAGATCGGCAGTAACATCGTCTCCCAAAAAAGGTAAAAAAGCACCAGGTCAAGCGAAAGTACTGCTCCCGTCACACCACTCTGCAGAAGCATCATGTTGTACCAATATCCTTTACGATCTTCATGATACATATAGATATACAGTGGTGGCATCAAAAGTGCGATCAGCAGTAAAATAACCAACGAAAGTGCATCAACACCTATAAAGTAAGACATCCCGGAACTCTTGATCCATGAACTTTTTTGTACAAACTGCATCCCGCCATGAGGATCGAACTGCACTACTACCATGAGCACTAAAAAGAGGGTGACAAGTGATGAGAGTATGGCACCCCCACGAAGTAGACGACGTTTGGCACGAAACAGACCTAAAAGTGCTGCCGTAACTACCGGAATAAAGATGATAAAACTGAGTATATAAGCCATCATTACATCATCCCCAGTTTAAAAAGTATATAAGTGGACATCAGTGAGACCCCTATGAGTATCTGCAAGGCATAGTCTCCTACCCTTCCGGTCTGTAGACGGGCGAAACCTCTGCCCATCAAAAGATAGCTTTTGGAGAGTCCCATGATAAGCGCATCCACTATTTTAGGATCGATCACCGTGGCGATAAGTCGACTGAGCAGTAGAAGTGGTTTGACGAGCATCACGTCATAAAGTTCATCCACATAGAACTTTTTAATGATCAAAGTCTTGAGCCACTGATCTGACTTAGCTGCTTGAGGATTGTGTGCAAACATCCTGTAAGAGAGTCCCATTCCCATAAGTGCCACAGCAACACTGAGTGCTGCAAGCATGTACTCTTGGCTATGAGAGACCTCATGTACCACATCAGGCAAGCTCAGGAAGTGCTGAAACCAAGAGTGGCCTCCAAAGGCTTCATTGAGACCTAAAAAGCCAACTGTTGCACTGCCCAAGGCTAAAAAGAGCATTGGTCTGGTCATACTGCCTGGAAGCTCTTGAAGTGTTCTCTCTTTTGAACCTTCTGCAAAGAAGACACTAAAAAGTAGTCTAAACATATAAAAGGCGGTCAAAAAGGCGGTGAAAAGACCTACTGCCCAGATGTCATAATGCTCACTCGAAAAGGCCGCCATCAATATGGCATCTTTGGAGAAAAACCCTGCAAAAGGAGGGATCCCGCTGATGGCCAGAGTAGCAATAAACATACTGACATAGACAACAGGCAATGCCTTTTTCAAAGCACCCATCTTAAAGATGTTTTGCTCATGATGCAAGGCAATGATCACAGCACCTGCACCCATAAAAAGCAGGGCTTTAAAAAAAGCGTGGGTAAAGACATGGAAAATACCACTGCTGTAAGCACCCAGACCCACCGCGATGAACATGTACCCCAACTGACTCATGGTAGAGTAGGCAAGGATCTTTTTAATATCACTCTCAAAGGTCGCCATCAGTGCTGCAAAAAGAGCAGAGGCCGCACCAATATAAGCAATAAACAGACCCACATCAGGGATCTCGACATATAAAAAGCTGTATCGCGCCACCATGTAGACCCCGGCGGTGACCATCGTCGCGGCATGGATAAGTGCCGAGACTGGTGTCGGTCCCGCCATCGCATCGGGCAGCCAGACATAAAGCGGGATCTGCGCCGACTTACCCATAGCACCAACAAACAGCAGCAATCCGATCAGTGTCAGTTGCTCGGTAGAGAGTGTCGAGATGTTGGCAGCGATAGCATCAAATGTAAAACCACTTCCTTCTAAACTGACAAAAAGTAACGCGATCGCAATGATAAATCCAAAATCCCCCACTCTGTTCAAGATAAACGCTTTATTTGCCGCAGTGATGTTGGCGTGGTCTTGATGGTAAAAACCGATCAGCAGATATGAAGAGAGACCTACCAACTCCCAGCCTACAAACATCATCACAGGGTTATCAGCAAGTACTAACAGAAGCATACTTCCCATAAAGAGGTTGAAGTAGCTAAAAAACTTCCCGTAACATGGATCACCACGCATATAACCCGCAGCATAAATATGGATCAAGGTTCCGATGAGGGTGATAAAAGAGATCATCACCACACTCAAGCGATCCGCCATAAAGGCTACAGCTATTTGAAATGACCCTATATCGATCCATTGAAACAGCGTCTCATAAACCGTGTTTCCATCTGCAAACATACGAAGAAGCACCACAAATGAGAGTATGGCGCTTATAGCGGGCGAAGCAATCCCAACTGCGGTGTAGATGAAACTGTTTTGCAGTTGTGGACGGCTTAAGTAGAGGCCTCCCAAAAAAAGTGCTGAAAGAAAAGGCAACACCACGATAAGACTAAGCATTATTGGCCTCCTGTTTCAACTCGTCACACATCTCACTGTCCAAGGTTCTGTTACGACGATAAAGGTGAATGATCATTGCCAAGAAAAGTGCCGCTTCCGCTGCGATGACGGCGATCATCAAGAGTGCCATCACGGAGCCATCAGCACTGCCTAATACCTTGGAGAAAATGACCAAGACAAGAGAGGTCGATGTCAACATCAGCTCTATGGACATATAGATCACAAAAAGGTTACGACGACTTACCACACCAACCAGGGCAATACTAAAAAGGAGCGCAGCTAAAAAGAAAAAAGGTTCCGGTGTCATCGTGTTTCCTTTGCTATCACATCTTTTTTACGTGCGATTACAATTGCACCCACCATAGCGCTCAAAAGCAAGATCGAGACGATTTCAAAAGGGAGTACCCACGCACTAAAGAGTGTCTCACCCATCACTTTGGTATTTACTGTTTCAAGTGTACTAAAGTGTTGGTAAGCCATGGACATACTTTTGTAGATCAAAAAGGTCACAGGAGAGACCAAAACGCCACTCAAAAGAATCCATCGGTATTTATAGGGCTCTTGAGGCAAGTTCTCCTCTTTTGCATTCACGGTCATAATACTTAAGATATTTAAGACCACTACCGCGCCCACAGAGACCATGATCTGGGCAAGGGCCAAAAATTGGTTTTCTAAAAGTCCAAATACACCCGCCATCGCCAACATACTCACTAAAAAGCCAAAGGCACTGAAAAGGGGTTGTCGGTTTGTGATAGTCGCGACAGCACCACCCACTATAAAAAGGGCCAAAATAACAAAAAGACTAAGTTCTAGCACGACTGTTCTCCTCTCCAAATGCACCTTTGTGAGAGAGCAGTTGTTCTTTGCCCATCACAAAGTCCTCACGACTGTTTCCCGTCAAAGAGAAGATCCCGGTGTCCATTCTAATGGCGTCACAGGGACAGGCCTCTACACAGTAGCCACAAAAGACACACTCTAAGGTGTCGATGAAAAAGCTTTTAGGACGTTTTTCATCCACACCATCCTCTCGCTCTTCAGCTTCTATAAAAATACAGTTCGACGGACATGCTGTTGCACACATAAAACAGGCGACACAGGCTTCACTGCCATCTTCACGATGGGTCAAACGGTGCAGTCCACGATAACGTTCGCTGATATCTTTGGGCTGCTCTTCCGGGTACTCCAAAGTGTCTACTGCGTTGATATCCGTCACATTGTCAAAGAGATGTTTAAAGGTGAC
>JALWKG010000223.1 GCA_027081565.1 Helicobacteraceae bacterium | reverse complement strand
TAGATGCCATACAAGAGCTCAACATCGGTCAGAGTATTATTGCCCGTTCTGTTTTCAGTGGACTTGCTTCCGCCGTTAAAGAGATGAAGCAGTTATGCCAGCGCTAAAACGTGTTGCCATCTCTATGGGTGACATCAATGGTGTGGGTGTCGAGATCGCCCTCAAAGCCCATAACGAGATCTCTAAAAAAGTATCACCACTGTACTGCATAAGTTCTGATCTACTTCAAAAAGCAGCCCAAAAGTTGGCACGCTCTATCCCCCATGACTTTGAGTGTGTAGAGGTAGATGTTGATGTCGAGATAGAACCAGGCGTGGTCTCTGAGCGCTCGGGAACCTTCTCCTACCACTCCTTTTTACAAGCTATAGAACTCGCCAAGTCAGGTGCAGTCGATGCTATCGTCACCCTTCCTATTCATAAAGAAGCCTGGTCACTGGCAGGTATAGAGTACAAAGGCCATACCGACATGCTTCGTGACCTCTTTCAAAAAGATGCCATTATGATGTTGGGATGTTCCAAGATGTATGTCGCACTTTTTACGGAGCATATCCCTTTACAAGCAGTGGCAGCCTCACTTAGTGTACAGAAGTTAACACAGTTTTTGGAAGACCTTTACCATGAAGTGGGTGCAGAGAAGATCGCCGTCTTAGGGCTCAACCCACACGCTGGAGACAACGGAGTACTCGGTCATGAAGAGGAGATGATCACGGAAGTGATCAAGGACTTGAACCAGACCTTTGAAAAAGAGGTTTTTGTGGGTCCTGTTGTCCCAGATGTCGCTTTTACCCCACACTTCAGAAAAGGGTTCACCTACTTTGTAGCGATGTACCATGACCAGGGTCTCGGTCCACTTAAAGCCCTCTATTTTGATGAGAGTGTCAATATCTCACTCAACCTGCCCATCATCAGAACCTCCGTCGACCACGGCACCGCCTTTGACATTGCCTATAAAAACCAAGCCAAGACGCTTAGTTATAACAACGCTATCGATGCGGCACTCACACTGATAGAGCGAAAAAAGTAATACAGCTCTAGTATATTCCTACAAAAAAATTTGGGGTATAACATACCCTTTTAAGCACTCTTATTTACCCCTGTTTTGTGATATCAATGTGACGTATTTCCTCTATAATCATATAACTTATTATTATTTAAAGGTGCTTTAAATAGCCCGAGGAGGAGTCTGTTATGGCAGATGTTTTAGAGTCCATTACCTATCTTATTAAAGTACAACAAGCTGTTTTTATCAATGATAGAGAGTGTTATTATGATGAGATCATAGCCCAGTGTACCGACCTTGATAAAGCGGTCAACTTGGCTAATGATATAAATGGAAAGATAGAGCGGCATACCCAAGCGATCAACAACCCCTATGACGATCCCTTAGAGCAGTACAGTTAGCTCTGAATTTACCCTTTTTTACGAGACTTCACAAACATCTCTACTAAAGGTACCAGTGCTTTTACAGTACTAAAGTCTCTGTTGAGCACAGAGCTTATACCACCACTTACTTTTGAAAAGCTCTCTCTCATCTGTTGCGCCTCTTCTTTTAACGCTTCGACATCACCGGAAAGCTCCTGCATCGCATAGTCTCGGATCTCATGAATGGCATCTGCTTCAGGGCCGACCTCTTGGCGAGAGGCCAGGACAAAAAAGAGTACCGCTATGACGATGTCTATACCGGTAAGTGTCATAGCAGATTGTAGTGGTGTATAACTTTCTACCAAGTAGAGATAAGCAGAGACATTGGACATCACCAAGGTAGCAAGCACGGCAATAATACCTATAGTCGCTAAGACCACTTGTCGACTCTTTCTACGCATCTCTAACTTTAAAAGTGCTTTTTCACTGCGCAACAGCAATTGGAGTTTGTGACTAAGTTCTTTGTTCATCACTTCACCCTATTTTGATAAAAAGATGCGGCCAAAAAGTGCACCTGCTGCAAAGATAGCTACTGCTGTGAGCGGAGACATATTTTCATAATCATCTTTTATACGTGCTAACAGCTCTTCAGCTTTTAACTCAACATCACCTTCGAGGTTTTGTACCCCTTCCACCAATGTATCAAGACCAACTTCTTCTTGCTCTGCAACCTGCACAGAAGACTCATCTTCTTTTTTCAGACGTTCGACCTCTTCACGAAGAGATGCGATCTCCTCTTCCATACTCATTTTTGGCATGTTGACACTCCTCTATTTTCAATCTTTCAGATATTTAAATATATATTATTTATTATACACCTTAAAACATCATAATCAAACTATTATACCGCCAACAAAATCACCTTCGTTGATTTAGATGCTTAGTTATTGGCGCCATAACTTTTGTATAATACACTCAAGGAGCACTTATGCCATCTCATCTATCATCTTTTGAAATACCCAACATACTAAAGATCGTGACTACAAAAAACGGTCTCTCTAAGATCATGGTTACCAACGATGCCTGCGAGGCAGAGATCTATCTTCATGGTGGACACCTGACACACTTTCAAGTCCATGGAGAAGCACCCGCTGTTTTTGATGCAAAAAAGAGTGGTATCACACCACCAAAGTCTGTTCATTCAGGCATTCCTATCTGTTGGCCTTGGTTCGGCCCCCACCCTACTGACAGTGACAAACCCCAACATGGATTTGCACGAGACAGGGTTTGGAGACTTCACAGCACAAAAGTACTTAGTACTAAAGAGACAGAAGTTGTACTCACCTTAAAAGATGACGCTACCACAAACACTCTCTTTGCTCACAGTTTTTTATTGGAGTTGACCTTTGTCTTAGGCACAAGTTTGAGCATCACTCTTAAAACCACAAACACGGGTAACACAAATTTTACCATTACCCAAGCGCTCCACAGTTACTTTGCAGTAGCAGATATAGAGCAGATGCAGATAAGAGGGGTAGAAAAGGTTCCTTTTGTAGATTACACTGATGACAAAAGAACAAAGATCGAGAACACAAGCTTAAAGATCCATCAAGAGATAAATCGAGTCTACATACCTACAGATGACACCTGTTATATCGATGATCTTGCGTTGAAAAGAACGATCACCATACAAAAGAGCGGCAGTAATTCAACAACGATCTGGAATCCATGGCGTGACAGCGGTATACATGACCTGCCCGATGACAAATACCGAAACTTTGTCTGTATAGAGACCACCAATGCGTTAGACGACGCTAAAGTCCTCTTACCCAACACAAGTACAACCATGACACAGACGATCTCGACACAGGCATAGGATCGCTCTCTTTAGAAAAAATCGAAAATAAGAGATGGATGTTTAATTAACAAAATTTCAAAGTCTAGCTTGAGTCAGTTATATTGTCAGTAGTTTTAATAGAATTTACAACTATCAATTCCTATGTCATCACCTAAAGATTTAAAAAAAGTTAGACATACTCTATAGTCTTATGTTCGATGGTGTTATTGAGATGATGAGGAGCGTGAGGTCTATAGTGACTTGGTCTGCTTATACAACCGCTTAGAACAAACATCCCAAAAGTAATCAGCAGTGCCCAGATAATCCATTTAAGTTGATACATTTTAGATCCTTTACCTTTTAAACAGT
>JALWKG010000222.1 GCA_027081565.1 Helicobacteraceae bacterium | reverse complement strand
AATAAGCTCATACTTAACATCAAATGCCGCCAGTGTCTCACCACATGCTTTCATCACTTCATAGTCACTTTTACTACCCATTATTATTGATACAAACTTCATTACTACCCTTTATTTTTATGATGTTAACGCTTTGGTCAAGACTTTAAACTCTGAGACTTCAGGATCGTAATACTCTATAGAACCTGTGTCTATCTCATAAATCCATCCATGAATATTGATCTCACCAGCATCCACCTTCTCTTTAACACTAGGATAAGTCAAAAGGTTTTCTATTTGAGAGATCACAGAAAGTTGCTCTGTCAGACGTAACAATGTCTCTTTGTCACCCTCTTCGCCTAAAGCCCTGATCGCCAAGTTTTTAGCTTTTTCACCCAAGGAGAGCCACTTTTTAGTATGCACCAAGTTCGGATCATCTATATCTTCATACAGCGCCTGTATGGCACCACAATGCGTATGCCCACAAATAATGATCTCTGTCACTTGCAAAACAGATGTTGCATACTCTATACCCGAAGCCGTCGCATGGAAATCTTCATCAGGACTAAAAGGCGCTACAAAATTACCTACATTTCTTAATACAAACAGATCCCCGGGTGAAGCATCTATGATAAGGTCAGGCACAACACGAGAATCTGCACAACCTATGTAGAGTGCTTTAGGGTGTTGTCCGTTTTGGGCTAGGCCAACCAACTTGTTTGCATGTTCTTTAAAGTAGGAGTTTTTAAAAACCTCATTACCTTCAAGAAGTGAACATTTTTTTAACATCTCTCCTCCTTTTATTATCGTTGAAGAACGGTAACAGCATTTTGTATAATAGGGTTCAAAGCAGTGTCTAATTCATTTATAATTATTATTAATGTTACATAATGATACAAATAAATAGTATATTAATATAATATGTTACTAATAGTAATTATATATACACTCCATCTCGTAGCATATAATGATTATAAATTCTTAAAACAATTATAATGTTTCTAAATGTAACATTTATCTATTATTGCTCAAAAGTTGAATTAAATTAATATCATGTTGTAGTATAAACAGTACGATACCTCATATATTTAGCCAAGGAGATCGAGATGAATTTTAATGTAACTGCTACTGTAAAAGGTGAAGAGGTTCCATTTGAAAATCCTGCTAAAGGGTTTTATGATGCGTTAGGATTTGAGGGGATGAAAGAGATGATGTACCGTTTTTACGACTGTATCTATGAAAGTGATATTGCCAACTTTTTTCCCCAGGACGAAGAGGAGTTTGCCAAGGTCAAAGAAAAAAACACTCTCTTTTTCATAGAGATCTGTGGTGGACCAAAGGTCTATAAAGAGGCAGGAGGTATGGAGCTAAACGAGTTTATGATTCGTGTGCATGACGACTTTAGTATTTATGAGAAGTCACGTTTGGAGTGGTTGGGCTGTATGAGAGAGACATTAGAAGTAACAGAGGTGGATGAAGCTCTCAAAGAGAGCTTTTGGAACTATGTAGAAGCTTTCTCAAAACTTACAGTCAACTCTTTTAGCAAAGAGCGTAAGTTTGAGAGCATGCACTAAAACTACTTTTTTCGAGAGGCCTTCTCTGCAATACCACTCATACCAAAGCGGCGTGCAAGTTCTTGTTTCACACGGTCAGGTGATATATTCATATGACCGAGTGCCACTAAAACATGATAGGTCAAGTCTGCACATTCATAGATGATCTCTTTTTCATCTTTGTCTTTAACTGCAAAACTAAACTCACCCGCCTCTTCAACGACCTTTTTCAAGATATCGTTGTCCCCTTTTGAGAGCAGCTTTGCTGTCCAAGAGGTCTCTGGATCTGCATTTTTTCGGTCCAAAATAGTATGATACAGCGTATCAATAACACCGTACATAGCGTCAGTATCCACACTCTTTTCTATAGTCACTTCACCAGAATCAAGTTCCGTAAAGAAACATGACTTACGCCCGGTATGGCAGGCAACACCGTCTTGTTTGATCTTAAGCAGTAGGGTGTCGTTATCACAATCGATCATAAAAGAGCTGATGTGTTGAAGGTGGTTTGAACTCTCTCCTTTTTTCCAGATACGCTGTTTGGTACGTGAAAAGTAGTGAGCAAGCTTGGTCTCCAAAGAGAGTTGCAGCGCTTCTCTGTTCATATATGCCATCATAAGGACTTCGTTTGTTGTCTCATCTTGAACGATAACAGGCAGGAGTTCAGACTTTTCCCAATCTACGCGGTTTAAAATTTCTTCCATAATAGTTCCAATGTTTTAATTGCGTAATTATACTCTATTGTTGTTAAGAGCGTTAAAGAGGAGATTGAAGAGTAAAAAGAGTTATATGTGATGGCTTCGTTCAGGAATTGATCCTGAACTAAAGTAAAGCATTAGCTTTATATTAGTCGAGCGTTAGCCCTTGTAGTTTTCGAGATACTTTGTATCGAAATTGTTGTTGATGAAGTCAGGGTTGGCCATCATCTTTTTATGGAAATCAACAGTAGTACGAATACCTTCGATCTTAAACTCACTAAGGGCACGATGCATACGCTTTACCGCTTTTTCGCGAGTGTCCGCTTTAACGATCAGTTTACCGATCATAGAGTCATATGTCGATGGTACCGTATAACCTGCATGGGCATGGGTATCAATACGAACACCCAGACCACCCGGTGCTACCCACTCCGTGATCGTACCTGGAGATGGCAAGAAACGCACAGAGTCTTCTGCAGAGATACGACACTCTATAGAGTGACCATGGAAAGTAATGCTCTCCTGGCTTGGAAGTGCTTCACCCTCAGCTACACGAATCATCCACTCGATCAGGTCAAGACCACTTACCTCTTCGGAAACAGTGTGCTCGACTTGAAGACGTGTGTTCATCTCCATGAAGTAGAAGTCAAGGTTCTTGTCAAGCAGGAACTCGAACGTACCAGCACCTTCATACTTTATAAACTTTGTTGCACGGACAGCAGCCGCGTGAAGGCGCTCACGTACTTCCGGTGTCAAGATGTTGGCAGGAGACTCTTCGATAAGCTTCTGGTGACGACGTTGCATAGAACAGTCACGCTCACCGATATGAAGTACGTTACCATGGCTGTCTGCCATGATCTGTACTTCGATATGACGTGGCGCCTCAATGAACTTCTCCATGTAGATCGTACCGTCGCCAAATGCCGTGATAGCCTCAGACTCTGCTGCCAAAAATGCATTTTTAAGACCAGCTTCCTCTTCAACCACACGCATACCACGTCCACCACCACCCTGGGCAGCTTTCAAGATAACCGGGTAACCGACTACTTTTGCACGCTCGGCAGCATCTTTAATATCATCGATAGCACCATCAGAACCTGGAACTACAGGAACGTCTGCTTTGATCATGACATCTTTTGCTTTAGACTTGTCAGACATCAGTTCCATAACCGCAACAGTCGGCCCAATGAACTTGATGTCGTGGTGTGTACAGATCTCAACAAAGTCCTGGTTCTCAGACAAGAAACCATAACCCGGGAAGATCGCATCACAATGACTTACCTCTGCTGCAGAGATAATAGCTGGAATACTCAAGTACGATGCAGAACTAGGTGCCGCACCGATACAGATAGAAGCATCTGCAAGTTTCAGGTATTCAGAACCTTCATCCCCTTTAGAATAGACAGCAACTGCCTCTTTACCCATCTCTTTTATGGTACGAATAGCGCGAAGAGCGATCTCTCCACGATTCGCGACCAAGATACGTTTGATCTCAGCCATATTTAGATCTTCTCTACTACAAAGAGAGGCATATCGTACTCTACTGCTTGACCGTCAGTCACAAGAATCTCAAGGATCTTACAGTCAAACTCAGCTTCAAGCTCATTCATGATCTTCATCGCTTCAAGAACTGCTACTGCCTGACCTTTTTTCACTGTATCTCCCACTTTTATAAATGGTGCAGAGTCTGGTGATGGTGCTGCGTAGTATGTACCAACCATTGGCGAGTCGATCGTATCACCCGTGATTGCTGCTGCAGCAGCTGGAGCCGTAGATGCGGCTGGTGCTGCTTGTGCTACTGGAGCCGCTGCAACTGCTTGAACCGGTGCTGCAACCAGACCTGTTGCTTTTTCCATCTCGATCTCAAAACCGTCTCTAGTGATTTTGATCTTTGAAAGACCACTTTCGTCAAACTTAGTGATAAGTGCGTTAATTTGCTTGTTTTCCATAGTTAAAGGCTCCTAAATAGCTTCTGAACACCTCTACCCTCTCAAAAAGGGGTCGTAAGTGCTCTTAAATTTAATGCGATATAATAACACACTTACTATTAATAGAAGTAATTTATACTTCTAAGCAGACTTTAAAAAACAGACTTTTAATGATGTTTTTTACATATTTACACACATATTAAAGGAATATAATGGGTTTAAAAGCAGATACATGGATTAGAGAGCAGGCTATAGACAAGGGGATGATCACACCATTTTGTGAAGACCAGGTGGGTAAGGGTGTTGTCTCTTACGGTCTAAGTTCTTACGGTTATGACATCCGTGTCAGTAACGAGTTCCAGATCTTTACCAACCTCAACTCAACTGTGGTAGACCCAAAACATTTTGATGACGCCAATGTTGTGGACTTTGAAGGCGATGTCTGTATCGTGCCTCCCAACTCATTTGCTCTTGCACGAACAGTAGAGTACTTTAAAATCCCTCGTGATGTTTTAGCGATCTGTCTTGGAAAATCTACGTATGCACGCTGTGGGATCATTGTCAATGTCACCCCTTTTGAGCCAGAGTTTGAAGGCCACATCACTATAGAGATCTCTAACACCACACCGCTGCCTGCTAAGATCTATGCCAATGAAGGGATCGCACAGGTTCTCTTTTTACAAGGCGATGAAGCCTGTGAGACCTCTTATGCAGATAAAAAAGGAAAATACCAAGGTCAAGAGGGTATCACCCTGCCAAGGATCCTTGCATAAAACCTCTGTACAAAGCTCTGGTCGAACTCTTTTTATTAGGAGGGATGTTACTCCCTTTTATCATCAGTTTTGTAGACATATCTATACGTAGTGTGTTACAAGAGGCACTCTCTGCCAACATGTTAATGTACTTGAGTTTTAGCACTCTACTGTTTATGTATGGCATAGGCTACTTTTTTCTCTGGAGAATGTTTGCCAAACGCAGAGAGATCGCCCTTCAAAAACTTCTTGAACTTGGGACGATATTGATCATTATCAGCGACCTGCTGATGTATGCTTCACTCTACCAGGCAGGCAATGTTCTCTCCAACTTTATCTGGCTGGGTTTTTACCTCCTGCTTATTGCATTTTTTTATATGCTGGGCAAGCAAAGTATTAACCATTTTCAAACCAACGAAACGCTATAATTTCGTTAAACATAATCTTAAGGAAACCACATGCTACACGAATACAGAGATATCATCACACACATGAAAGAAAACGGCAACGAGAACGCACACTTTTTACATATCTTCGAAAAGCACAATGAGCTTGATGACAAAATCGCAAAAGCAGAAAATGGTGACATCCCCATGACAGACCTTGAGCTTGAAGCACTTAAAAAAGAGAAGCTGCTTCTTAAAGACGAAGCCTATGGCATCTTGATGAAGTACAAAAAAGAGCACAGCCTTTAAAACTTCTACGACGGTAAGATTACCGTCGTATCTTCACCTTATCCTTCATAACTCTTTACTTTTTATACACTCTCAATCTTAACAGTGACACTATTTCTCTTAATCGTTCAAAAACTCTATGATCTTTTCTGGTGGTCGACCAATAACAGCTTTGTTACCTTTAATCACGATCGGGCGTTCTATAAGTTTTGGAAAACGTACCATTGCACGGATGAGTACACCTTCATCACCAACTTTGTCCAGTTTCAACTCTTTAAAAATATCTTCTTTTGTCCGCATGAGGTCTATAGCATCGATGTCCAACATCAACAACAGTGACTTTATGGTCTCTTCATCCAGATCCGCTTCCAGGTACTTTACCACTTCAGCATCTACGCCTGCCTCTTCTAAAATCCCCATAGCTTGACGCGACTTAGAACAACGCGGGTTATGCCAGATCTGTACTTCACTCATAATCTCTCCTCTGTGTATAAAATATGGAGCAGATGATAACAGAGCTGATATAAAAGTTGGTACTGTGATGAGATCTTGACAAGCAAGTAAAGAGAGAGATAAGCAGGGTTTTACCCTGCTACAGAGTTACATTTTTATAATAAACTCAGATATCATATAGCGTGCGTATATTAGTATGAAAAACGGAGTGTTCTCTCCGCCTTAAAACTAGTCTTCTATAGAAGAGAGTTTATTGTCTTTAAAGTGATAGATAATTGTGTCTTGTGCATATCCACGTTGGAATTTCCAGTATTTCCAGTCATCCATACCTTTCCAGTCTGGTGTCACATGTGCCGGTGGATAACCTATGGCCAAGATAACAGCTTCTTTACTCATACCAACTTCAGCCTTATTGGACTTGATCGCTGTTTGTTCTGCTTCAGTAAACTTGGAGAGGTCTACTTTTTCAGTCCCAAAATAACGGTCCATCATCTGATCCATATTGGTCTTAGAGTAACGTGGGTTGTTACGAAGGTAGTAACGTTTGTCATTGTATGAAAAAGACAACTGCTTGGAGTTGATGTCTTCATAAAAGACAACACTGTTTACCGGGATAGGAAAACCAAGGGTGTAGTTCAGTGTGTTGATCCCACTTCCCTGTGCAAACATCCCTACCTGTGTGTTCATCTGTGCATGTTGATCCACCTGCTTTTGGTGTTCTGGTGTCACACCGGCACCACCACAACCACTAAGACCCATGCCCATAAGCCCAATAACACTCCCCAAAACAACCTGTTTTACTAAATAGTTCATATTTTTTCCTTTTAGATTTATAAAGAGTATATCTACTCTTCTTTTAATATTATATATTGCTAGCGTTGCAAAAGCGTTGCAAAAATACAGAAGATGGTTGTAAAAAAGATATTTAAATATATAAAGGGCATTTCTAAAGCGGCAGGAAGAGGAGATAACAGGTCTACATCAATGTTTAAATCCTAAAATCTAAAACGGTAACCATACCCAGGAAGGGTCTCGATAAACTGGTACTTTAACTTCACACGGAGTCGTGAAACCAAACTCCTACGGGTGTTTTCATTAGGAGGTTTTTCGGGCCAAAGTCTGTTTTCCATGGTATATATATCTACCACTTGTTGCTTTGCTTCTAAAAGTAAGGCTAAAAACTCTGTCTCTTTTCGTGTCAGATGTACATAATTTCCACAACAGAGCAACTCTTGTGTCTCAGGGTTATAGCTAAACTCATCATTGATGATGATCGCATCTTTTTGCTCTTTTTGTACCATATCCTTTGTACGCATCAATGCTATTTTAAGAGAAGCAGCCAACTCTTTTCTATTAAAAGGTTTGGCCAGATACGCCGCAGGATTAGTCGAAACAGCCCGTTCTATACTCTCATCATCATTAAATGCTGTAATGTAGATAATAGCTGTCTCTTTTTTTTTCTGGATCTTCTGGGCCAGTGTGATCCCGTCTGTATCGCCTTTAATATGCACATCCATCAAAATAATACTGGGGATGTGCTTGGCAAACATCTCACATGCGTCCTCCGCATTGGAAACCCGTCCTACGACCTCATAACCCAGATTTTTGACATAAGATGAGAGTTCCATAGCAACAATACTCTCATCTTCTACAATCATGACTTTTGCGCTCATACTACAAACCTTACCTTGTAATGGGAACCGTTAGTGTTGTCTAACTCTAAACTACCCTCTAACTGATCTTCAACCAGTGTCTCTACCAAAGAGAGACCCAAATTCTTTGCATCTCTCTCTGTTTTATTATACCCTTTTCCTTCATCGCACACCTCCAGCAGATAAACCTGCCCCGAAGCAGTGAGTTTTACATAGATGGTTCCGCCATTTTTACTGTAAGCATACTTCAATGCATTGGAGACCAGTTCATTAATGATCAGCCCCACATATACAGCCTCTTTTAGAGGGAGATTGGCATTCACATCACTTTTAAGTACTATGTTTAAATCACATAAAGAACCCTCCATACTCTCTATATAGTCTTGAACATAGGCAGACATATCCACACGTTCATCTCCTGAATTCTGGTACAGAAGTTCATGGGTCCTCGCAATAGCACCTATACGACCCTCTAACTTTTCAAGCATCCTGTTTTCTTCCTCACAGGTAGCATGATCGTGTTGTAGTCTTATCAGTGAAAGTATAAGTTGTAGATTGTTTTTTACCCTGTGGTGAAGTTCTCTAAAAAGCAACTCTTTTTGTTTGATGGTCTGAGAGAGTGTTGCGGTCTTCTCTTTAACCTCATTTTCAATGATATTTTGACGTAAATCATACTCCAGCATAAAATCATCATGCAGTTTCTCTTTCTCTTCTTGGACCAAACTAAACCGGTCTATAAAAGCAAGAAGAAGTAACATCGCCTCCAAACTGGTAGCCCACAGTAACAGACTTGGCAACTTATGCATACCACTTATGAGGCCTAAAGTGTCGGCGATCATCAATAGATAAGCGAAGACCAGTACCATCCATCCCGCAATAAAAAACCGGGCCTGTTTTACACCTGCTTTATAAATATATATACCTGCTGCCGTATTAAAGATGATAAAAGCCAAACCGATTAAAACAGAAAACTCGGGAAGATAAAAATAGGGTGTCCCCACTATCGGCATGCTGATCAGCAATACTATTATAATTGTCTGATAGGTCCGATGGATCTTGGTAAACCGCTGGGTTCCTAAAAAGTGCATTGCATACCAGGCAGCGGCTATAATCATAAAATTTATTTTAGGAACAGCAATAAGGTTGTCTATCTCTATAAACCACTGCGGTGCATAAAGTGGTAAAAGACCAACATAGGTCATCTGTTGAAAAAGCAGTGTTATAAGGTAAAGTGCATAGTAGAGGTAACTGACATCTTTAAGATATATGTAGAGTATGACAGAGAGGCCCAATAAAGCGCTCAACACACCCAAAAAAAAGATAATACCATTTTGTCTTACATGCTCATCACTATGGTATTGCAGTGGTGACTTGAGTTGTATTTCAAACTGTAGTGCTGTGGTACTGTTTTGTAACTTGAGGTAGATCTCTTTATGGCTATCGGGTAAGATCTTGATTTTAAAAGAGGGATAGATATGCTTTTCAAGCTTGTTTACATGTAACATGCCACGTATTTCAGTACGTTGTTCGTCATACAGAATAATATATTCCATACGTGGATTGTCGACCTCTATAATACGTTCTACACTGTTTGGTGAGGGGTTGTACAGTTCAAAATGGACCCACACCGCTGTCTTGGCGTCAAAAGCACGATTGATATAATCTTGATTGAGAGGTTTGAACTTTTTTTTCTTAACCTCATTAAAAGAGAGCGCTACTTGATCATAATAGACACTGCTCTGCTCTAAAAGCGACTGTGGCGTTTTAGAGACATCAATCACACCAGCAACAAGTGACACCGAAAAGATACAGCATAAAAGAAAAAGGGAGAATTTTTTCATGAGATGATTATACGCCACTTTTATAAAAGGTTCTTGTTGATCCAGTGCGATAGAACATATAGTCCCCAGACATGCTGCTTGAAGCTTCCCCTTTTTCCTCGAACGATGTACTCCTGAAGTACTTCTGCGTTAAAAAGTCCCGTCTGCTTGTTAACTTTTTCTATAAGATCGATCTTTCCCGAAGCCACCAGCCACTCCATATAGGGGTTAGAAAACCCTTTTTTCTTTCGCGCTATGACCTCTTGAGGAAGGTACTTGGAAGCTACCTTTTTTAAAAGATCTTTGGTCACACCATTTTGGTAACGTAGTCTTGGGTCGATTCTAAACACTGTTTCCGCCAAATTATGATCTAAAAATGGAGTACGCGACTCTATGGAGTGCGCCATAGAGACCCGGTCAAGTTTTGTTAAGAAGTGCTCTGCTTGAAAGAGTTGCAAGTCAATATAACTGTACCAGAGACTTGGATCACTGTGTGGACTCTGCTCAAACTTTTGATGATAAGGTTCTAAAAAGCGTAGGCCATCTCCATCTTTAATGTTTTGACGTAAGATCATGTTCTTCTGGAGGTCCGTAAACTTCTCTCCTGAGGTCCGAAAAAGCAGTTGATCATCAAAGATCCGTTTGTACCACTCCCACTCACGGTTCATGGAGAAGTTGGAACGAAAATACTTTTTGAGCCAGTTTTTGTGTTGAAGTGTCGCAGCTTTTTCAATGTCAAGATACTCAAAATATTGGCGATACCCTAAAAAGAGTTCATCGCTCCCTTCACCACTCATGACGACTTTGTAGCCCTCTTTTTTGATCCCCTCAAAAAGCAGATAAAGCGGGATCGCCGCAGGATCGTTCAGAGGTTCATCCATCGCCTCAAAGACCTTTTCACTTGCCACCATAAAGTCATCCTGATTGATCTCTATGGCATGATTACTGAGACCCAAGGCATCTGCCGTCATCCGGGCATTGGCACGTTCATCGTAGTTGTGGTACTCGGCATACCCCAGTGTAAAGGTTTGCAGCGACGTCCCCTGCTCTTTGGCGATCGCTGCGATCAGAGCGCTGTCAATGCCTCCTGAGAGCAGTGAAGCCATCGGAACATCGGCATTGAGACGCAGTCGCATACTCTCTATAAAGTCATTTTCAATTTTCTCAGTCGCCTCTGTCTCATTGGTAATAATGGATGAGGAAGTGTCCAAGAGTGAATAATAGGCTTTGACCTCTACTTTATCACCATCAAAATGCAAGATCTCACCAGCACCCAGTTTTTTGATCCCTTTGAAAAAGGTATGTGGGGGCGTGGGTGCCAAAAACCCGAGATAGCTGCTGAGGGCATCTTTGTTCAGACTCTTTTTATTCAAAAAAGGGGTAAGACCTTTGATCTCGGAAGCAAAGAGAAACTGCTCCCGATTTTGCAGGTAGTACAGTGGCTTTTTACCCAAGCGATCTCTTATAAGATAGAGATTTTTACCATCAAGCAGTGCAATAGCAAACATCCCGACCAGATACTCTACAAACTTCAGACCCCATTTTTTATATGCCGCCAAAAGGACCTCTGTATCTGAGTCACTTTTAAACGAAAACTCTTTGGAAAGTTCTTGACGTAACGCCTTATGGTTATAGACCTCCCCATTAAAACTCAGCAGGATCTCTTCATGTTGCATAGGTTGATGTGCTGTTTTCTCTAAAGCAATGATACTCAGTCGGTTATGTGCAAAAAAGAGCCGTTGCTGTTCAACGATACCACAGTGGTCAGGGCCACGATGGGCCATAGCTGAAAGGGCCTGACGTGCCTGAGCAGGGTTAAAATCCCCGATGATCCCGAAGATGGCGCACACTAGGGGTTCCTTTGGAAGAATTTTGAATTTTGAATTTTGAATTTTAAATGAAGTGCACTTTGCATAACGTCTGTCATATTATTTCTATTTTTCATTAACCATTTCCCTTTTTCTTTTCAAGAAAAACTGTAAAGTCCCGCTCAAGATAGCCGCTCTTTATCTGGCATTTTACACCCAGTTCGTCAGCAAGTGCTTCTATCTCTTCTGGATTGAAATAGTTGTAAACCATGGATTCATCCTCACCTTCTAACAGGTTGAAGACAAAACCCCTCTCAGAAGCGTCCAGACAGCGTTGAATAAAGAGCATTGTCTCCTCTCTACTCAGGATGTTCATCGCCCCGCTGCAGAGATAATAGTCGGCTTTGGGCAGGGACATACTCAGCACATCACCCTCACAGACATTGATACCTTTTTCCTGTGCAACTTCGACCATCGAGGCCATGATCTCTATACCAAGATACGCTTTGAACGCTACACTCTTATCGTTCATATAACCATACAAAGCACCAAATCCGCAGCCAACATCAACCAAAGAGACATACTTATCGAGCTTCAAAAAATCCAAGAGCACCTCAAAACGTCTCTGCTGCGTTTTTTGAGAGTTCCAGTGAACACCCTGGGCACTGTCCCCATGGCGTGCAACAACCTCATCATAATATTTGCTGTTATCTATACGACTCATAGCCGTATTATAGTAAAATACAACCAAACCTAAAGGCCGCTCTATGTCAGAAAGCACCCACTTCCAAAACACGCCGTTAAAGACGACTGTTCAAGCCAACAAAAAGTTCGCCTACTGTACCTGCGGTCATTCCGATCAATTCCCCAAATGTGACGGTGCACATAAAACATATGGTGGCAAACCCATCAAGTTCACATTGGACAGAGATAAAGAGCTATTGTTATGCCGATGTGGAAGGTCTAAAGCCCTGCCACACTGTGACGGCACACATTCAGTCAACTCCTAAAGGACTCCTATGTCAAGAAGCAACGCTATACACGCACTCGAACTCGGAGGCACTCTCTTCGTCCCTGCCTCACACAAAGACCTCAAGACCATCCTCTCCGGCCAAAAGTACCCAGACCTGCGCTCCGTCGTCATCGATTTTGAAGATGGTTTGGCAAACAGTGACCGAGAAGAGGCACTCGAGCATCTTGATACCACTTTAGAGAACCTGCACAAGACAAAACTGCTTCGTTTTATCAGACCGCAAAACCTGCAAATGCTAAAAGCATTTATGCAAGACAAGAATATTGAGAAGATCGACGGTTTTATCCTCCCAAAATTTGATCTGGAAAATGCAATTGAGTACTTAACCCTAATTCAACATTTTAGATTTATGCCCAGCATCGAAGGAAATGAGCTCTTCGACATACAGAAGCTCCAACAACTGCGAGAGATCCTGATACCTTACACAGAACAGCTTATCTGCATCCGTTTCGGCGCTCAGGATATGCTCCGCCAACTCGGTCTAAAACAACATGGAAGTATCTATGATATGCTTCTGCCATCACATATTGTTGCCAATCTCATTACCACCTTTAAACCCCATGGCTTCGAGATCAGTGCCCCGGTCTATCCTGACTTTTCTGACACAGAAGGCTTTTTAAAAGAGGCTGCCTACGAACTGCAAAACGGTCTCATCTCAAAGACCATCATCCACCCCATACAGATCGAACTAATGAACAAAGTTTATCAGATCAGTCAGAAAGAGCTCGATGCAGCCAAGCAGATACTCTCAAAAAGTGATGGTGTTTTTAACCTTGAGGGACAGATGGGAGAGAGGAAGACACAAAACAGTTGGGCTAAAAACATTGAAAAACGTCTGAACATCTATGGTTTTCGAACACAGTAATTGGCTTTTGACCCTATCTTAATACAAATCTAATATAATATATCCATATTAAACTATGGATTCTTGATGAAAATAGCAATTATTGGCCTCGGTTATGTTGGCCTGCCCCTCGCACATGCTTTTGCCAAAAAATATGACGTTGTCGGTTTTGATATCAATACTGCCCGTATTGAAGAGCTTAAAAATGGTCATGACCGTACACTGGAGCTTGATGAACAACAACTTCAAGAGGTCTCTGCACGCTTGCATTACGAAACTGACCCCGAAGCGATCAGAGATGCCAATATCTATATCGTTACAGTTCCAACTCCTATTGATGCTTCTAACCGACCTGATTTGACACCACTGATCAAATCTTCTGAAACGGTAGGCAGTGTCTTAAAAAAAGATGACATTGTCATCTATGAGTCTACTGTCTATCCGGGTGTAACAGAAGAGGTCTGTGTCCCTGTTTTGGAAAAGACATCTACACTTGTCTTTAACCAGGACTTCTTTGCAGGTTACTCACCCGAGCGGATAAATCCCGGTGATAAAGAGCATACCGTTACCAAGATCTTGAAAGTGACCTCAGGCTCCACACCTGAGATCGCTGACAAAGTTGATGCCCTCTATAGAAGTGTTATCACCGCCGGAACATACAAGGCAACGAGTATAAAAGTAGCAGAAGCCTCCAAGGTCATCGAAAACACCCAACGAGATGTCAACATCGCACTCATCAACGAACTCTCTCTCATCTTCAACACCATGGGCATCGACACCAACGAAGTCATTAATGCCGCAGCGACCAAATGGAACTTTATCAAACTGACACCAGGTCTCGTTGGCGGTCACTGTATAGGTGTTGATCCATACTATCTTACCTACAAGGCGGAAGAGTTGGGTTACAAACCCAACCTTATCCTGGGGGCACGACAGATCAACAATGGCATGGGAAAACACATCGCAGAACAGACCGTGAAGATGATGATCCAAAAAGACAAAAAAGTAAAAAATGCCAAGATCCTGATTCTCGGCGTGACCTTTAAAGAGGACTGTCCCGATATGCGTAACACCAAGGTCGTTGACATCATTGAAGAGCTCAAAGCCTATAACTGTCAAGTCGATGT
>JALWKG010000221.1 GCA_027081565.1 Helicobacteraceae bacterium | reverse complement strand
TCGGTTCTGCTGTTGTGATCTTAGTCTTTCGTCCGTTTAAAGTGGGCGACTACATCAATGCTGGCGGTGCAGAAGGAACGGTGGACAAGATCAGTCTCTTTACTACGACAATCTCTCCAGTTGACAACCGTCTTATTATCGTACCAAACGCAGCGATCACTGGTGGTAATATCACTAACTACTCTACCAAGCCGGTACGTCGTGTAGACCATGCTGTAGGCATAGGCTATAATGATGATATTAAAAAAGCCAAAGAAGTTATGTACGATGTTATTGCAAAAAGTGAACATACCCTCTCTGACCCTGAACCATTGGTCGCAGTGACAGACTTGGGTGACAACAGTGTTAATTTTACAGTACGTGCCTGGGTTAAGTCTGAAAATTATTGGGGTGCCTATTTTGAGACTATAGAAGAGATCAAAATAGCACTTGATGATGCTGGGATCTCTATCCCTTATCCACAGATGGATGTACATTTTGATAATACGGAGGTAATAAATGAAAAAGTTAGTTAGTGTAATCGTCGCGATGGGACTCTCTGCAGCACTTTACGCAGCAGATGAAGCTAAAGAGTTTAAAGGACATGCTGAACTGAGTTATGCCAACACTGCTGGTAATACAGACTCTCAAGATGTGGCAGGTAATTTAAAGTTAAATCTGCCTTTTAGCAGTAATGAGATCCGTTTTGTAGGTAATGCTCTTTACTCTGACACAACATCATATGATGAAAATGGGACCTATATAGAGGATCTTAGAACGAAAAATCGTTGGGACGCAGAGGCTAACTACGACTATAATTTTAATGAAGCGATTGCTTTTAACTATATTCTTGGAGGCAAGGGTGATGAGTTTTCTACTTTTGTATATCAAGTTTATACAGGTCCAGGTGCCATCGTGACAGCAGTTAAAAACGATGAACATCATCTAAAGTTTCAAGCTAATGTCCTCTACCTGTGGGACAAAGTTCGTGAAGACAGTGCAACTATACCTGTAACATCAGGATATATGCACCGTTATTCGGGCTATCAAGCTTCGATGGACTATATCTATCAGGTTACTAAAAATGCAAAGTTTGGACAGTACCTGATGTATCGTAGTGAATTTGAAGACACTACCAACTACTTTATAAAATCTAAGACATATTTAGAGTCAAAAGTGAGTGATGTGTTTTCTATGGGTATGAGCTATACGGTTGACTATACTAATAATAAAGCTGCGAGTGTACGCTCTTATACAGATGCTGTCTTCTTGGCTTCATTGATTGCTGACTTTTAAAGATATTTCTAAAATATACAACAGCAAGGCATGATATAATCCCACTTATTTTTTAAGTGGGTCATAATGTTTAAACTCTTTTTTTTGCTGTCTCTTTTATCCTCTTCACTTTTTGCTATTGTTAATATCTCCCCAAATGAGGTCGGTCTACGTCCTGGCATTGCTGGTTATATACAAGCATCGGTCAACAACCAGCGTGGAAACACAGATAAAGACGAGTATGATTTTGCTTCGCGTATCAGTTATGACAACAATCGCAGTTATGTCACCTGGATAGATTTTAATTATGCTTATGGTGAGGCACAAGGTATTGAAAATGAAAACAAAGCCTATGCCCACTATCGGTTTTTACATAAACTGTTTGTAAAAGGTTGGGATTGGGAGATTTTTGTTCAAAACGAGGGTGATGATTTTCGTCAGATCCAAAGACGTCTGTTAGGTGGAGGTGGTGTCAGATGGCGTTTTATCAACAGTCCTGCTTTTGGACGGATCTATCTTGGTTTAGGTGCTTATTATGAGTATTTGAACTATACCACGCCTGCTGCTGTAGATGCTAAAGAGTACAACAGTCGTCTCAATATTTATATGGCTTACACTAAAAAGTTTGGAAAAGATGCTCGTATCAGTCTTTCGAGTTATTATCAACCCAAGATCGATGATAGGTATGACTATTACAGTTATAGCGGTGCTTCACTACTCTTTTATATCTATGGTGCTATCTACTTAAAGATGGATGTACACTACACCTATGACAGTCAGCCAGCTATTAATGTTAAACGTGAAGACTTTCAGCATCGCGCTTCAATCGGTTGGAAGTTTGGTGCTAAGTCGAATAGATAAAAAGGCAAGCGCTGCGATAAAGGCGGCATATAGAAAAAGCTGTGAGGGCCACAGCTCATAGATGTAACCTGCGCTGATCGCTCCGATAAAACCACCCAAACCATAACTGATACCAAAAAAGAACTGCTGTGCCAGTTTACGTTCACTGTAGAGGGCGTAGAGATAGCTGATGGCTGCGGTGTGGAAGAGGGCAAAGCTAAAGGCGTGAAGGCTTTGTGCGAAGTAGAGCAGGTAGAGGTTGTCCGCATAGGCGTAGGTAAGCAGCCAACGTCCTACCGTGAGTATAAGTGCGAATTCTAAAAGTTTCAGCAGGTTGTGTTTGAGGAGGGGCCCTTGAAAGTAGAAGAGAATGATCTCGGCGATCACCCCAAAACTCCAGAGATAGATGGTGGTCTGAAGCGAGATGCCATGGGCGGTCTCATAGATGGTAAAAAAGTTGTAGAAGGGTCCAAAACTGACCTGCATCAGTGTCAATCCTAACCAGAGTGGCCAGTGGGCTAAGATGTCAAGTTGTTTGCCCTCTAAGCTTTCAGGTTCTGTTACTTTTTTATTGTCGACATGGGCAATTGCGTAGCCAAAAAGAACTGTTGCTCCGACGACGATAAGTAAAAAGATAAGAGCCGTGGTTGGTACATCCAGAAACTTTACCAAGATCAAGGCAACGAGTATAAAACCGATAGAGCCAAAAAGTCGAACACGGCCATAAGACTCTTTACCAATTAGTGAGAGGGCGATCACTTCGATGTAGGGCAGGATAAGACTCATACCCATCCCCATAAAGATATTGCTTAAAAGCAGTGGCCAGAAATTCTCCAGGGTGACAAAAAAGGAGAGGGTAGCCGCCATTAACAAAAAGAGGGCTCCATTAAAGGTCTTAAGGTCAAGCTTAATTCCTTTTAAAAAGAGAAAAGGAAGACCAAACCGTACTAAGGGACCTGCTGCGAAGATGATGCCCACCTCTGAAGGGGTATAGCCAACCATGATGAGGACTTTGGGTAAAAAGATAACATAGATCGCTACGATAGAGAAGTAAAAGAAGTAGAAGGCGGCAATAAGAGTGGACATATAGGATTAAGACTTATAAACAAGTGATGTACGGGCAATGAGATCTGGCAGCATGCGTTTGTCTTTTCTCATCAATCCCCAGAGATAGCCAAACAGAAAAAGAGAGAGAAAATAGCTGAAAAAACGTGTTATGAGTTGAAAGATATGAGGACGTTTATGAGTTTTAGCATCGATGATCTCTATACCTGCCATCTTCATCCCCGGTGTCTGTCCTGAATACCTCCAAAACAGTACAAAGGCAGAGATGTAGAGCAGAAGCTGGATAATAGAGGCTAACGGATTAGGGGCATGGGCTTTGGCGGCTTCTGTCTGCATCACGACATCCGTAAATCCAGCACTATGCATCTGCTCATAACCGAAAAATATCATAATAATAATAGTAATAGGGATAC
>JALWKG010000220.1 GCA_027081565.1 Helicobacteraceae bacterium | reverse complement strand
TTTTGAGCTAATTTTTCAAACATTACAGCATCACTGCTTTTAACGATAGTGATATTCTTTTTTGAATTATCGCAAATACCATCGTTTAGAGACGGTTCATCTGGAAAATGGATGTTGAAGTTAAAAGCGATCATACTTTTTACGCTGCTAGTGTATCGCGGATCTCTTGTAAAAGTTGTGTCTGTTTTTTAGACTCTTGCAGACGCTCTTTGTAGGTGAGCATAGTTTCTAAGGCTAAAATGATGAAAAGGCCGAAGATGATGTAAAGTATAGAGAGAAAAAGTGCTGTTGCAACACCCATAAAAAAGAAAAGCTTGAAGGTTATAAAAGCACCCAGGACAATAAAAGTCCAAGAGATACCAAGAAGGAAGCTTATGATCTTGTCAAAAATACTTCGCTTCATAAAAGAGCTTAGTGGTCTTCAGCGACCTGAACAGCGCCACCAAGGTATACATACGTCAGCATCATAAAGATGAACGCTTGTAGAAGTGCCATAAATGACAGTAGTGCAAATGGAATCATTGGTAGTAACCATGGTGCCAGCATCAAGATAACCATCAAGAACATATCGTCACCCTTGACATTTCCGAAAAGACGGAAAGATAGAGAAACGATACGAGAGATGTGAGAGACGATCTCGATCGGGAACATCAACCAGTATAGCCACCATACCGGTCCAAGAAAGTGCTTGAAGTAAGCGATAACACCGTTACGACGGATACCTTCAAAGTTATAGTAAACAAAGACAACAAGTGCTAATGCCAGTGTAAAGTCCAGGAAAGCAGATGGTGCTTCAAAACCTGGGATAACACCAATAACATTTGCTACAGCAACAAAAAGTCCGATAGTCGCTACAAGTGGAAGGTAACGACGTGCGTCCTCTCTACCCATAACATCAGCACCCATAGCAAGTACACCACCAAGGTATGCTTCTAAGAAGTTTTGTGTACCAGTTGGTACAACTTTCATGTTGCTTGTTGCAAGCTTAGCAAGAACGATAACAATACCTGCTGCAAGCAGCATATGTGTCATATAAATAAAAGCATGATCATGACTGATCAGACCAAAGAATGTAAACAATTCACCCATTCAGTGTCCCTTTAGTACGAAATAGTTCCGAGATTTTACAACTTTGTTGATTAAAGGGAGATAAGAGGGAGTAGTTTTACATCAAAAGATTGTGTTAAGTGTAATGTTATAGAGATAAAGAGCCTATAGAGTAAAAGTCTGTGTAATTTATTGACGATACTTTTTACTCTTGCTTTTATAAACTAAGACGTCCTGTTTGACGTTTGGCTACAGCAATATCTTCTGCTATCGCCTCTTTTAGACTTTCTAACGTGTCAAACTTCTGGTTGGAGCGGATAAAGTCTATAAATGAGAGGCGGACCTTTTCAACTTCACCGACCTCACCATTTAAGATATGGGTCTCTACTGCAAATGAACCATCGGTTGTAACACGGTGCCCTATGAAAGTGACAGCAGGATGGTAGTGCTCTTCATCGTTTAGTCTGGCGGTAGAGACGTAGACACCCTCTTTAGGGAGCAAATAACCATCAGTATCTAAGTTGATGGTCGCAAAAAGCTCTTTTTGTCCCAGTCCCTGCCCTACCACCTTGGTGCCCACAATACTATAGTTGTATCCTAGAAAACGGTTTGCACCTTTGATATCACCGATCTGTAGTTTTGCTCGGATTTTGTGCGAGTGAACAGAGTCTTTGTCGACAGTGACCTCATCGATGATAGAGACTTCTCCATCAAAGAGTGCTTTTAAGTCATCATAGTTATAACAGCGATCTTTTCCAAAGTGAAAGTCATAGCCCACAACGACCTTTTTTAAGTTCGGGAATTCACTTTTCAGTTTATCCATAAAACCTTCAGCATCAAGATGACGAATACTCTCAAGATCATAATAGAAGATGGGAAGGTCAATAAAATGTTCACGACTTCGTCCTGGGGTCAGGTTAGCATAACCCGTCTCTATGACCAAAACACCTCCCGCTTCTCCTACGGCTTCAAAAAGCTTTTGATGGCCAACATGCATTCCGTCAAAACCGCCTATGGCGATAGCATTAACATTTTTCAAAACAGTAACACTCCTCTAGATTTCCCTCTTTACCACTTAATGTGGAAGGTTCATGATGTACCATTTTCCAACCTAAGTCTGTCGTTTCCTTTTCAAAGGCCACTTTCGCTTTAATAATTGCTTTTTCATCTGCTACAACACCATTACTGTCTCGTTTGACATTTTTTCCTACTTCAAACTGTGGCTTGAAAAGTAAAATGATCCACTGCTTGCTTAAGGCATCCACCGACTCTAAGATGTGATGTAGAGAGATAAAAGAGACATCACTTGTGACCAGGTCAAACTGTCGTTGTCTGGTAAAGTCACGTATGTCCATCTTCTCAAAGTTGATAACGCGTTTGTCATTATTGAGCTTGTCATGAAGTTGCCCCTGCCCTACATCGACACAGGTAACGCTTGCCGCATCTTCTTCAAGCAAGACTTGTGTAAAGCCTCCCGTACTTGCACCAATATCTAAAGCATTCAAGCCTTTAACACTAAAAGGCAAAGAAGGCAGAAAGCCTTTAAGTTTATGTGCAGCTCTTGAGACATAGATCATCTCATCTGCTATCTCTACCTTTTCGCCATTGACCTTAAAAGCCGGTTTGGTAACAGCTTTACCATTGACCGTGACCTTGCGAGACTTTATAAGCGTCTGTGCCTTTGTACGAGAGTCCACAAAACCCTCTCCAACTAAATACTGATCTAACCTCATTAAAATTGTACCTCCACACTTGCATATAGGGAACTCATCTCCATCTCATACTGTTTTTCAATATGGCCCGTCAGGTCATTTTGTGCCAAGGTAAAGAAGTATCTTCTATAGCCTACATTTAAGGTCACATCTTCTACCACTCTAACACCAACACCAGCCTCACCCATCAAGGCACTTGACTTCTCTTTTTGAGAAACACCATTAAGTGTCTCTTTCCAAGAGACACCACCGGCACCAAAACTTCCAAAAATATCAATACGGTCTTTCCAAAAAGAGTAGTGAACTTTAGTATCAATACAAAAAAAGTAGAGATTGGTAGTGTTCTCTTTGTTTTGTGTTGTCACTGTGTCAAAATAATCAACAAGAAGTTCTACTGAGAGGTACTTGTTTATAAAAGCACCCCCTGTGATAAAACCATTTTGAGTACTATTTAGTGTACCTTCAAGACGTCCCTTGTCTTTAAAAGTCGCATAACCACCACCGGCAGCCAAGTAAGGACCGGTTCGGTCTAAGGCTTCTGCGCCCAGTATCAGAGGTAAAAACATTGTTAAAAAAAGAGCTTTTTTCATGACAACATCTCCCGCATCTTTGCTTCTGTTAAAGTCTCAACACCCAAACTTTGCGCTTTATCGTACTTACTTCCAGCATCTTCACCATAGATCAGGTAGTCCGTTTTTTTAGAAACAGACCCAGAGACTTTAGCCCCTAAAGACTCTAACAAATTTTTAATATTTCCTCGAGATTCGCTCATTGTTCCCGTCAGAACAACAGTCTTAGACTTAAAAGGGTTTTCTGCCACCTCTTCTTTTA
>JALWKG010000219.1 GCA_027081565.1 Helicobacteraceae bacterium | reverse complement strand
CTAAGTGGAGTGATAAGACCAATACTTGGGAAATCTTTAGCCAATTTAGCAGTATAGTCAGAATGGTGTGCGATAGCTAGACGGTAAGTCTTGTACCAAACTTTAGGGAAACGCTTAGAGAAAGGGTTGTTCATGTCGTTGTTACCATCAACAATAAAACCGTTTGCCACAAATGCATCTTCGATTGTTGCACCTGTGATCTTGCCTTCTGGATTTGCAACAGTGATAACACGGATGTCCTGGCTATTTTGGTCAAATGCCGCTTTTGCTGGCGCTTGTGCTTCTGCTACTTCTGCTTCGTGTGAACTACATGCACTGATACCAAATGCTACCAATGTACTTAATGCGATTGTTGACAATCTTTTCATAGATCTTCCTTGTGTAATTTATGCATTGTTCTTGGAAACCTCCAAAACATTGCAATGCTTTTATAAGTTTATCTTTTTTAAGTTCTAGACAATCTTAATTTTCTTTGATACGAATTGTATCGCCGATTTTTATATCTCCACTGTGTAGAACCTTCGCAAATATACCGCGATCATTTTTCAATAACTTGGGTAATTTTACATCTACACTGGTTAGACCTTTACAGATAGTACAGTTTTGTGTGATCTCAAAAATGACACTTCCTATGGCAAAGGTATCTCCTGGAAGAAAATGATAGAGGTTGTAGTCTATAAGTATATTCTCACCTAAGAGACCATGAGAAATTTCAATGCCTTGCTCTTGTGCTATCTCATAACTCTCTTTGGAAGCAATGAGTACAGAGCGTTCCAACTCCTTGCCATGAAACTTATCACTGATGACACCCTGTTCATCTAAAGAAAGTGATTTCTCAGGTATACGTTCAGGATTACCTGCTTTGGTGATATAGAGTTCTTTTACTTCTCCTACTTCTTTGGTAAACATGTTACTCCTTTACTCATCGCTATTTAGATCAAGAGTGTTAAGATAGGTCTCAAACTCCATCTCTTGATACTGTTTGGTTGCTACATATTGAAGTACCTTTATCAAATAATCTTGCTCTCGGGCACCAGGTGTGGAATTAACGACTTTTTTATTTGGTGTCTCTATAAAGATACAGGTAGGATAAAAGTCGTATCCTAATGACTGTGCTAAAGCGCGTCGTGTCCCTGTAAACCCGTTAAATGTCACGGTTCCTTCTTCACCTGTATAGAGGTCTACATAAATAAACTTCTCAGACACAAGTTGTGCGATCTCCGGATCTTTTAATGTAAACTCTATCATATGTTTACAGTGTCCACAATGGGGTTTATGAAAAAATAGAAAGAGTGGTTTATGATCTGCATTTGCTACGATAGTGTCAATATTTAGATCTTTTGCTGACAGTGAAATAGTAAATAGAGATAATAAAAAAAAGATAGAGAAAAGTTTATACAAATATGAGACCTATAGGGGAGAAGAGAGCAAGGCTCTCCTTGTAAAGTGTCAAGCGGATTACTTGATCTTACCTTTACCTTTACCGGTGTTACCTTTGCGGTCAACCCAGTTCATCTCAACTTTGTCGCCTTTTTTACCGATACCTTTAAATTGGAATTTAAAGATAGGGTTTTTAGCAAGGAACTGGCTTGTAGAAGCTTCCCATACTACTGTACCGTTTACAGAAGCAGAAATATGAGTGATGAAGTTTGCATCGTCACGGTTACCTGTTCTCTTCTTAGCGATATCGTATGTTGTCATTTCGTGGCTTGCAAGTGCTTTTACTTTAACAATGCCGTTTTTTAATTTTGGTTTTACTTTAATTGCGCCCATAATTTTCCTTTATGTATGTCTTTATTTTATCATTTGAGTGTGGTTAACCTGCACGTGAACCCACTGTTAAAGTGAACTCAGCGTTAGCGAAGCCAGAGGAGCTTTTGCTCTTTTAGCGTTCTCTATAGTAGTTGTTAACCTTCACAACCGCCAAGTGCAACATCTAGAGTACGCTTACCTGAGTGAAGCTTACCGTCTTTAGTCTCAACAACACATGTAACTGTAATTGGCTCACCAACTGACTTTAGTTTCATTTTAACATCATAGTTAACAATACCGTACTCATTAACATCGAAAACGATAACAGCAGATTCAGGGTTGGCATCTTGGAAGATCGCTACAGTTTTAGCATCAAGCTCAGACTTTACATTAACAGGAACAGCACCACCATTTGCAGCAACATCAGGAGTTGTGACTGTTACGCCATCCTCAGCGATCGCTTTTGAACCGTACATTGCTTTGATAGCATCATCAACATTATGTGCTGTCCACACATCTGGCTTCTCTGCACGCCAATCAGTAGCACTTAGTGCAACTGGAGCAGCGCTTATAGCTACTGCACCTAAACCTACCAGGCTTAAAAATTTTCTTCTTTGCATATTATTTCCTTTGTAATTATTTACCAGAGACCATATAGTCTACAAGTGTTTTAAAGTCTTTGTCCGAAAGTGATGAACCACCTTTTGGAGGCATACCACCTTCTGTTCCAGCAATACCTTTGGCATAAACTTCATCCATACCGTGTGCAGTAAAGCTTTTCCAGTCTGAACTTCCCGGAGCTAAGTAAGCTGAGTGACACATCGCACAGTTACTTTCGTAAGAAGCTTTAGCATCAAAACCACCTTCAGCTTTAGGCAAGTCACGTGCTGTTGCCATTGGTGGAAGGAAGTCAGAGATACCTGTTCCAGAGATGTAAGTTGCTTTAGCAGTAGGCTCAAGACAATCTTTCATACAACGCTCAGCAGGGTTGACTTTTTGCCCACCAAAGTTTGAAGCGTCCTGGTAGTAAGCACGTACGTTTTCAATACCGTCTTTACCACGGATCTCTGGTTCGAAACCATCAACGTTAGGCATAACGATCTTAGCAAATTTCTCTTGATCAAGTACATAATCGTCGTCAACTTCTACACCATCAACAACCATCTCATTGATATTTAACATGTAAGCAGTCAAGGCATAAGTCTCATCTACTGAAAGTGATTTTGACATTGGATGTGGCATACCATCATGGATGTACCACCACATTGTACTTGCTTGTGGCCAGTACGAACCAAAGACACGTGTTGGACCATCAGCATCTGGGTCGAAGCGTTGGTTTGTTAGTGTCGTTTGTAGTTCTACAGCATTACCTTTAGATAATGATGGGTAACCACCGCCACCTGAACCAAAGTCACCATGACACATAACACATTGTGCTTCGTAAAGTTCTTCACCCTCTTCAACAGAGCCTGAACCCTCCGGAGGAAGTTTGATGTGAGTCACATCAGTGTCCCATGCAGCTATCTCATTTGCAGTAGGTGTACGACCATAGTTAAAGGTCTCAGATTCTGCCTGTGTATCGATAACATAGTCAGACGTCTTGCCATTGATAACAGGGTATGTAGTACCACCGTCGATTACGGCTTTACCATTCGCGTACGCTACAGCAGATGCCGTAGCACCTGAGTGTGAAGCACCTGCAGTTGAAGTATCGTCACCATTACATGCCGTCATGAAAAGTGCTGCCGAAGCTGCAATTGATGCAGAAATGATCAGTTTATTAAGTTTAAACATTATTTTGCCTCCTTGTCAATTACAACTTTGCCTGTTTCATCTCTTTTTAGAGTTGAACGCATCTGCATATGGTTAACAG
>JALWKG010000218.1 GCA_027081565.1 Helicobacteraceae bacterium | reverse complement strand
TTGTGATTTTACCTGCAAAGATGTCTGCAACAATTTCGTTTTTAAGATGAAGTTTCGCATCTTCAATACCAGGAACGTTAAGCGCAATAACAATAGAACCGATAACTGCCGGGAATTGAAGTAGTTTTTTCTTCGCAAGTTCTTTAGACTTAAGAGGCTTGTCAGAAGCACCAAAGTTTACAATACGCTTTGAGATCTGCTTGATCCCTCCGCCTGAACCAATAGACTGGTAGTTAACACGTGAATGTGTCTCTTTACCATACTTGTAAGCCCAGTCATAATAGAGTGGCGCCGGGAATGATGCACCCGCACCACTAAACTTGTCACCTGCAACAGAAGCAGTCGCAGCAACAGCAATAAGAAGTGCGCTAGTAGCTAGTTTTTTGAACATTTTAATTCCTTGTTGGATATTTGATAGTGGAATAATAGGGTACAAATGTAACAAGAAGGTTACAAGCCTGTTGTATAGATATTCCATCAAGACCTTTGATGTTTCAGAAGTAATTATTCCTAATAAAAGTTTTACCTCTGCAAAATTATTAGCTGGACACTTGCAGACGGTATCGCAATAAAGTATTACAGATCAAAGTCACTTTTGACAATGATATTGAAACAATGTTGGAGATCATCAGAAGCATTGCACTTGCACATGAAAGTGTTTTAAAGGAGCCCGAATCACTTCCGGCTTTTAAGGTTTTGGAGATTATTATTTGGAGTTCAGACTTTATTACTAGTTGGCTGACAACCTCATCGTAGCACAGAGTGACGTAGCTATTGGTGTTTATAAAAAGTTAAAAGAGGCTAATATAGCAATGCCAATCCAAGAGATTATCATGCCCACTGGCAGCGAGGCACAATAATATATATCAAGGTTTTATATGAACATACTTATAGTAGAAGATGATAACGCCACAGCCAAACAACTCTTACAGCTTCTAAAAAGTGAAAAGTACCATTGTGACCGGGCTGCCGGCTATCAAGAAGCACAGGCTATGTTGGACCAGAACAACTATTCCATCATTTTGTTGGACTGGAACCTTGGTGATGGAGACGGTCTCACACTGCTGCAAGAACAGCGTGCTCTCGACAACAACACCCCCATACTCATGCTCTCAGCAAACTCAGAGATCAATGATCGTGTTGCTGTTTTAGACAGTGGTGCAGATGACTACCTCTGCAAGCCCTACTCCAACATTGAACTCTTAGCAAGAATCCGTGCCCTTTTAAGAAGAGAGTCCACTCAAAAGGTGGTCACACTGAGTATAGGTCCTGTACGCCTCGACAGTGCTGCCCATCAGGTTTATATCAACGATACTCCTGTCACACTGACCACTTCCGAGTTTGATCTGCTAGAACTCTTTATGAAAAATAAAAACATCGTTTTAACCCGTTACCAACTCAGTGAACACATCAACAAAGACAACTACACCATCAAACAGAGCAACCTGGTTGATGTCCACATCAAGAATTTGCGCAAAAAGTTGCAGCTCCCTGACTTTATTAAAAATGTCCGTGGTGTTGGGTATACCGTTGAAGGTTCTTCGTAAACGAGCAATCTTCATCAAATCTTCATTTTTGTATTTTATACTGCAATAATCATTTAAATATAGAGGAGTACTATGAAAACCTTACTATTGATATTCTTAGTTATACTACAACTCTCTGCCTATCAGAAGGGAGACCTTATCAGTGAAGAGATGGCGGCCCACCTAGGTCTTCAAAAAGATAAACTTTATGTTATCGACTTTTTTGCCTCATGGTGTGGCTCTTGTAAAAAAGAGATCCCTCTCATATGTGCTCTTGACAACACCAAGATCGATCATATCAAGGTGGAGATCATCGGTATCGATGTGGACCAAAAAGTCGACGAGGGTATCGCCTTTCAAAAACGACTAAAAGAGGAACACAACCTGAACTTTAGGATCATCAACGACCCTCAAAACCTCATCATCTCAGACTTCGCTCCTCTCGGTATGCCAACACTCTATTATCTCAAAGACCGTAAAGTACTCAAGGTACTCACCGGTGCCGTTGACAACATAGACAAACAGATCCTAAATGATCTCAAGAGCATGGAGTAGACGATGAAGCAGCTTATTCCTTTGAGTCTAATCACACTTGTACTGCTTTCTGGCTGTGTCCAGGAGGTCAAGCCCTGGGAGAAAGAGACTCTGGCCAAAGAGACGATGGAACCTGCAGGAGGTAACACCCTTGCCCGTAAGTTCCAAGAACACATCTACTTCTCTAAAGAAGCTTCAAAAGGCGGCGGCGGTGTTGCCGGAGGAGGTTGTGGATGCAATTGAGACTCTCCCTTCCTACCATCGCACTTATCATGGCAGCTAACGCACAAGCCGAAGACTATGTCACCTTCCAGTATATGCAGTATCAGGAAAACGACAACCGTGTCAGCGTCTCTGCCCCTTCACTTATGATCAACAAGGACTTTGGGACTGACTACACCCTCAACGCTTCATTTGTCCTCGATGCCGTAAGCGGTGCCAGTCCTACCTATTATGATGCCGGCAGTGGTGCATCAGCTTATTCACGAGGTAAAAATATCTCAGCCGATCGTATCACATACGACAATATTTCCTTCAGCGAGCAGCGTGCAGCCGGTAGTGTCATATTCACCAGTCGTTTTGCCAACCGCGACGAGCTCATCCTTGGTGGTGACTTCTCCAAAGAACACGATTTTACATCCGTCTCCGGGTCTGCCGAATACATGCACTGGATAACACCCGCCAAGAACCAGTCACTCTCTCTCGGGCTCTCTTTTCAATCCAACGAGATTACTGCGCGATGTGTTGACAGAGTCAACTGTGATGCCAGCAGTGGTGCCAGTGAAAAGATGTCAGCAACTGCCATCAACACCCAGTTGAGTTTTTTACAAAACATCAACCGCAGCAGTTATCTCAAAGCCTCTCTATTTTATCTTATAGATGATGGCTATCTGACAGATCCTTACCTCAACGTCGTACGTAACAATGATGGTAACACTGCTGATGTAGTAGGCGAGAAGAGACCAGACAAGCGCCAAGCCTATGGGGCTGTACTCCATTATGCCAATGCTCTTAATGATGCTTTTACCTTGCAACTCGATTACCGCTACTACCTCGATGACTGGGAGATTAATTCACACACCATCGACAGCGACCTCTATTATGACCTGAGCCCACAATGGCAATTCAAACTGGGACTACGCGGCTATATACAAAGTGCAGCAAGCTTCTATAATGGTGGTGCCAACTTTTTCACGGATGAACGCTATGCCTCAAGTGACTACCGCTTGAGTGATTTTAATGCCGTAACCTATAAAAGTGACATACGTTACGCCTTCAACAGGGACTTCAGCATGAACCTCGGTCTGAACTACTATGATCAGAGTACCGGACTTAAGGCGACCTATCTTATGACAGGATTTCGTTATAATTTTTAATGCTTAAAAAATTTATATACCAGTTCGATGCCATGAGTACCCTCTGTGAACTCATCCTTTTTGCTGCAGAGAAATCCCAAGCAGACACTGCGGCACAAGCAGTACTCATAGAGACCAAACGTTTGGAAAAAAAGTACAACTACTACGATCCTGTCTCTCTACTAAGCCAGATCAACAGACGAGAAACAG
>JALWKG010000217.1 GCA_027081565.1 Helicobacteraceae bacterium | reverse complement strand
ACCCTGTTTCTAAAGATCTTACAGTACTCCGACCAGAGTCGTGCACTTATACCTTTTCACTACTACTACCTTTTACCCTTTACACTTGTTATGACAGTATGGCTTGTTAAGACCTTTGCCCCGACTGCCGAAGGCCATGGCACTGAAAAGGTCATTGATGCGGTTCATAAAGATCATGGCAGGATCAACCTCGCCGTCATCCCCATTAAACTGCTCACCACCGTCATCACGATCTTTTCAGGGGGTTCTGTTGGTAAAGAGGGACCTGCAGCACAGATCGGTGCAGGCGTTGCTTCTGGCCTCTCCACCATGCTCAAGTTTTCCAAACAAGACCGAAAGAAGCTGGTCATCTGTGGGATCAGTGCCGGTTTTGCCTCTGTATTTGGCACCCCCATCGCAGGTGCGATATTTGGCGTAGAAGTTCTGATCATCGGCGTTATTATGTATGATGTCCTACTTCCCTCTTTCATAGCGGGATTTGCAGCGTTTACAACGGCGCAACTTTTAGGTATAGACTACACCTATTTTGATCTTCATTTTTACCAAGATGTCTCTCTTGATCTGCCACTTATAGCCAAGGTGGTATTGGGCGGCCTCTTTTTTGGTTTCATTTCAGACATTTTGGTCACCTCACTTAACAAGTCACATCACTACATCAAAAATATTCCCATTAATCCTTATTACAAGGCTTTTGGCGGTGGCGTGATCGTTGTCATTTTAGCTCTCATTTTTGGAGAACAGTATCTAGGTCTCAGTCTTGATGGTATTGCCAACATTCTCAACCCTGACCCCCAGTTTGCACAGGGGTTGCCATGGTATGCCTTTTTACTAAAGACACTCTTTACCTCACTAACCCTTGGTGTAGGTGGAAGTGGTGGTATCATCACCCCTATCTTCTACATCGGTGCCAGTAGTGGTCATGCTTTTGGAACCTTTATCGATCCACAGCACCTTGCCCTTTTTGGTGCTCTCGGTTTTGTAAGTGTCCTTGCCGGTGCGACCAATGCCCCTATCGCTGCAACTATTATGGCTGTGGAGCTTTTTGGTTTGGAGATGGCACACTATGCTGCCTTAAGTGCTGTAATCAGTTTTTTGATCTCGGGACACCGCAGTGTTTTCCCCTCACAGATCCTGGCCATGAAGAAGTCTGAAATGTTAGAGGTTCAAGTAGGCGAAGAGATCGACAAAGCTGAAGTGGGTCTTGAAAATAAAGAGCGTAAAAAGATCCAAAGTATCAGAGACCGGATTCAACAACAGCGAGAAAGTCGCTACGAAAAGCATAAAAAAGATAAAAAGTAATCACAATCATACATTGCTTCAGACATACTTATTTACCTATTCACTTTAAAACTGTTATCTCATCCCTAAAAAGTTGTCCACAATAATTTTCTATACTAATGATCTTAAGAGAGATTGTTAAAAGAGGGATGCTTCCAAAAGCTACTGAAAGCAGCCATGTCAGGAGGGCCGTCTACCTAGTTCTAAACAGTAGTTTTATTATAAAGTCAACTTCCAGAAGTCATTGAGTTCTGCACGTAGCCGGTCAAGTACCTGTTCACGTGTCTCTGTGTTATCAAAAGCCAGCATCTTTGCCAGTTCTGAAGCACTTAAACGCTCTGTGTAATGTTTCTCAACATACTTCATCGCCTTGGCGTTAAACTTCTTTGCAATAGAGAGTGAAAGCTCTTTATCAAAAGCGATAGTGTCGGGGTGTTCGTTGTTAATTAATACTAAATATCCAATAGGTCTCATAAGCGTAATTTTAGCTAAAAAAAGTTACTTTGGCTAGGGTTTAAACGAAATTTGTGCTCTTTTTTGTTAAATGATAATTTTTTAAAGATATTCACACTAAATTATGGTAATTTTGTCCCAATATTTCATAATTTCTTCTTGATACTCAGTTGCTGTTTTTATACAAACTTTTCAATACTGCCTGCTTAAGAGCTTTAAACTTTTGGTCTGATTTTTTATAAATGATCATCTCTAAAACATCTATATATTCATCAAGACCTTGATCTGCGTATCGGATGCTCAAGATCTTCATCAATGTCTTCGCATCTTGACTCTCTTTGATGTCTCTGAACCGCTCACTTCTCTGCAACCATTTAAAATGAATCCCTTCACTTAATTTTGCTGTCATAAATCCAGCCGTAAATATAAAAAGTGCCAACAAACTATTTTTGACCCAGCTCCAATCATAAGTTTCTTGAACAGGGAACTCCTTATCATCTACCAATGTCTTAGGGTCAATTTTTTTAATTGTGATCTTAGAGGCAGGTGCAATTAACTCATAATAGCGTTCTGTTCGAGGGGAGTAGGCTTGTAAATGGATCTCTGGCAAGGTAAAGTCATCCTCTGCACTAATAGCATAAGCATACTCTCTCTCCACAACATAACCATTTTTACTACTTTTAAAAGTATGGTCCACAATATCGTCAAAGAGCGTCGCATCTTTTATAGGAGGCAGCGGTTCCATCTTTTTATCCAGGTAACCAACACCATTAAGAGTATAGCTCACTTGAACCGTACTAAATTGATCAACTGTATCACTTAACAGATGTGAAGCGAGCTTAAAGTCACCTACTAACACTGTCCCTGGCTTAAGTGCTTTGACCTTGAGTTCAAGTGGTTCCAACACGACAACTGTATCTATCGTCTCTATCAACTTAACATTATCACGGCTACCGACATAGATCTGCGCGACAGCAGCATCACTGGCCGTTTTAATGGTAAAATCAAAACCAACCTTTATCTTACCAACCTTTTGAGGAAAGAGCAGATAATTAAATGTAGTGGTAGTGTTATGATAACCGAGCTTTGTGCTCTCTTTATTAAGCAAGGAGATCTCGTAATCATCACTTTGTTGTGCTTGCAAAATAAAGAACATCACATCTTCATGATCTATTTGTGTCGCCGTAAAAGAGATCTCAACAGCTTCACGCTCGTAAACATCAGTTTTGTTGGCACTCAAATGAAACGATGCCAAATCATTATCAGCTAAGAGCAAAAGCGGTGCTAACAAAAAGAGTAGCAATCTACCAAGGTTCTTGTTCATCTGTATATCCTTTATTGATCAGTTCATATAGTTTGTAACCTACCTTATATTCACTTTTGGGTGTGGTAGTATTATTGGTTTGGTCTGCTTTTTTAGTATCGCCTTTTTTAGAGCTGCCTGCCCCTGCACTACTCTGGTCAGACTGACGGTTAGAGTTTCCTTTTGAACTCCCTTCTTTTTTATCGTCTTGTGTGTTGTTAAGCTTTTTGGAGCTGTTCTTTTTACTTTTGGCATCACGCTGTGGCAACATGTCAGAGACATTGGTCTTGTTAACAAGTCTCAACTTCTGTAGCAGTTGTAGATTATAACGGGCATCCGCATCCTCCACCAAAGTCAATGATTGCTGATAGTACTTCATCGCTCGATCATAACGTTTTAAACGTACAGCACAATTGCCCATGTTATAAAAGATCTTAGCTTTAAACTGAGGATCTCTTGTCTGGATCAGAGCAAAATACTCCATCGCACGTTTATAGTCCCCTAACTTATAATAAGAGACACCCACATTATAATAGCTCTGTGTCCTTGGTTCTGCCGCTTTATAGTTCAAAGCTGCCTCTTTATAGGCTTTAGTATCATAAG
>JALWKG010000216.1 GCA_027081565.1 Helicobacteraceae bacterium | reverse complement strand
CACCACCCTCTTCAGAGTGGATCTGACCAAAAGATGAAAGGTGTTTGACAAAAATAGCTTCTGCCAAAAGATCATAAGTGATGCTAATATCACCACCAGCACCTTTACTCTGAAGAGCACACCCCACAGCGTGGTCTGTGCTTTGTATCATTGTGTTGACCTCTAAGGCTGCATTGTAACAGGCCTCAAGGAAGTTTTGTGTCATTACTTAAGCAGTGACTTTATCATCTTACGCGCGGCTTCACGGCCATCGAGTGCTGCCGTAACAACAAGGTCAGCACCGCGGTAACAGTCACCACCAGCATAGATACCAGATGTTGTGGTCTCATAATCATCATTAACCACAACACCTCCCCACTCATTGGTCTCTATACCATTTTCAGCTAAGAAAGAAGGGACTTCAGGATCAAAACCAAGGGCCATGATGACCACGTCAGCTTTGACTTTAAACTCACTACCACTCACCTCTTCCATACGCTGACGACCACTCTCGTCTTTAGCACCAAGAACCGTTTTGATCATCTCAACACTGACAGCTTTACCATTCTCACCAAGTACGATCTCTTTTGGAGAAGCATAGAAAGTAAAGTCTACACCCTCTTCCATCGCATTTTTGTACTCTTTTTGAGAACCTGGCATGTTATGTGCATCACGACGGTAAAGACAAGTTACAGACTTCGCGCCTTCACGTTTTGCTGTACGAACACAGTCCATAGCAGTATCACCACCACCGATAACAACAACATCTTGGTCTTTAAAGTCAAACTGCTTGTCATACTTCAGACCGAAGTTTTTACGCTGAATCGCTGTAAGATACTGCATAGACATGTAAACATTGTCTGCTTTTTCGCCGCTCAAACGTGCACCTTTAGCCTTGGTCGCACCAACACCAATGAAAATAGCATCATGTTTGTTTGCCATCTCATCAAAGGTAATATCTTTACCGACTTCACAGTTGGTCACAAGTTCCATACCGGCATCTTTTAAGATGTTAACACGGCGCTCGATCACTTTTTTGTCTAGCTTAAAGTTAGGGATACCATAAGTCATCAAACCACCTGCACGGTCATCTCTTTCATATACGGTGACAGCAATACCTGCACGTAGCAAGTAAGTCGCTGCAGAGAGTCCTGCAGGACCTGAACCAATAATCGCGACTTTTTTGTCCGTTGTTATACCGGGGAATTTAGGAGAAAGCCCCGCTTTAAATCCCTCTTCATTAATAAAAGTCTCAATAGAGCCGATAGTGATCGCACCATGGCCATCATTAAGTGTACAGTCACCTTCACACAGACGGTCATGAGGACAGACACGTCCCATAACTTCAGGGAATGGTGAAGGCTCATTAGAAAGGTTAAAAGCAAATTCAAGATCTTTCTCTGCTACTGCTTTAAGCCACTGTGGTACGTAGTTATGGAGTGGACATTTGTTCAGACAAAATGGGTCACCACACTGTATACAGCGATCACTCTGAGAAGAGGCATCTTCTTTTGGGAAAACTTCGTAGATCTCACCAAAATCTTTGGTACGCTCTACAACTAAACGTTTGGTCGGGTCTATACGACTTACTGTTAGGAAATTTCTCATCTTAATCCCCTTTCTCTTGATTTAACGGTAATTTTTTAAGGTTTTTAGGCTGAACCAACCAGAAGTTACGGATCTCGATTCTAAAGGCATCAAGGATCTCTTGTGCTTTAGGACTGCCGGTAACCGCTACATAATCTTTAAGCAGACGCTTAAGGTAATGTCTCGCCTCATCACCATCATCCGTATCGATACGGATCGCTTCTACAAGTTCACGGTTAACATTTTCAATGAAGTTGTGTCCTTCGTCATAAACAAAGGCAATACCACCGGTCATACCCGCACCGAAATTGCCACCTGTCTTACCTAAGATAGCAACGATACCACCGGTCATATACTCACAAGCATTATCTCCAGTACCTTCAACGATAGCTAAGGCACCCGAGTTACGAACAGCAAAACGCTCGCCTACAGATCCACAGACAAAGAGCTTACCACCTGTTGCGCCGTAGAGACAAGTGTTTCCACCTGCTGAATATTCTTCACCTTTGTGGACAGGGTTGATAATGATCTTACCACCACTCATACCCTTACCGATGTAATCATTCGCTACACCCTCAAGGTTGAGCGAAACTCCTTCTATCAAGAAAGCACCAAGAGCCTGACCTGCGATACCTTTTAGGTTGATCTTGATGGTGTCTTCTGCAAGACCTTTGTCTCCATAATACTGAGCGATCTCACCAGAGACACGTGCACCAAAACTACGGTGCAAGTTGGTGATCTCGCGCTCTATTCTTATAGGCTGATCTGGATGTTTAATAGCAGACATTGCTTCTTCAACCACATCGACTTCAAAGGCGTTATCGTCAAATGGCTGGTTAAATGGTGTTTGGCAAGTGTTCACACCCTCTTCTTGATGCAGTACTGCAGAGAAGTCAAACTTCTGAGCAAAGGCATCATCAACCACTTTAAGGACATCTGAGCGACCTACCATCTCTTCCATAGTTTTGAAACCGAGTTCTGCCATAATAGAACGTACATCATTAGCTAAGAATGTGAAGTAGTTAATAATCTGCTCAACATTACCTGTAAAGTGCTCTTTACGAAGACGTTCGTTTTGCGTTGCAATACCAACAGAACATTTGTTTAGGTGACAGATACGAAGCATCTTACAACCCACAATACTCAGAACACCCGTACCAAATGCAAAAGACTCAGCACCAAGAAGTGCCGCTTTAACAACATCTAGACCAGACTTGAGACCACCATCTGTTTGAAGTTCAACAAGACCACGAAGATTGTTGGCTTTAAGCGCGTTATGCGCTTCTGTCAGACCAAGTTCCCAAGGATTACCTGCAAATTTAATCGACGTCAATGGTGCAGCACCTGTACCACCGTCACCACCAGAGATGATGATCTTGTCAGCGTATGCTTTAGCAACACCGGCAGCAATCGTACCGACACCTGCAGTAGAAACAAGTTTCACGGCGATCGTCGCTTTAGGGTTCACCTGCTTCAAATCAAAGATAAGCTGTGCAAGATCTTCGATAGAGTAGATATCATGGTGTGGTGGAGGTGAGATCAGTGTCACACCCGGAACAGTATGACGCAGACGTGCGATCAGTCCTGTTACCTTATGTCCTGGCAGTTGTCCACCCTCACCCGGTTTTGCACCTTGTGCAACTTTGATTTGGATCTCTTCTGCTGAACGCAGGTATGCTGGAGTGACACCAAAACGTCCTGAAGCGACCTGCTTGATCTTGGAAAGTTTATTGGTACCGAAGCGAGCAACATCTTCACCACCCTCACCGGAGTTCGACTTACCACCGATAGTGTTCATTGCAACGGCTATGGCTTCGTGTGCTTCAGGAGAGATAGAACCCAAACTCATCGCTGCTGATGCAAAACGCTTAAAGATGGTCTCGTTAGGCTCAACTTCTGAGATATCGATCGCTTTACGATCAGACTTAAACTCTAAGAAGTCACGAACGAACTTTAAACCACGCTTGTTGATGATCTCACGAAGTTTGATGTAATCTTTTTCATCACCAGACTTACTGATAGCATGGATAGCATGAATCGTATCTGGACCGAAATCATGATATTCTTGGCCATTATAGAACTTATAGAATCCACCTATATTAAGAGGGAAGATCGTACTGAAACCACGGTCATCAAAAGCACCTTTGTGTGCTGTCTCCAGACGTGTATCAATATCTTCATAGCTAAGACCCGGGATCAAAGCATGTGAATCAGAGAAACAGTCTCTAACGATATCACGACTTAGACCCATAACATCAAAAAGTCCAGAGTTACGATAAGAAGCGACAGTTGCAATACCCATTTTGGACATGATCTTCAAAAGACCGGCATTAAGAGAAGCATGAACATTTTTAAGAGCATCAGAACAACTTATGTCCAAGTTTTTAGACTGGTTCACACGGTTAACCGCAGATGCAAAAAGAAGATTTGGGAAGATAGCACTTGCACCATAACCTAGAAGTGTTGCTACACCATGAGAGTCTACAACTTCACTGGTATCAGCGATAATAGAGACCAAGTGACGTACTTTTTGGCTTAGAAGTTCACGACTTAGACGACCTACTGCAAGTAACATAGGAATGGTACGCATCTCTTTTGAAAACTCTTTGTCACTTAAGATGACGATACGAATACCGTCTTCTTTGACTGCAGTCACAATTTTAGAGACAAGTGCATCCAAAGAGGCTTTTAAGTCAGACTTGTAAGCTACTGAGAAGGTCTCATTTTTATAAAAATCTTCAAAACGTGGAGAGTTCACATCACCATAAGACTTTAGTACTGCCAACTTCTCGTATGTAATGATCGGAGAGATAGCTTTAAGACGGTGAGCGTGAGAAGGGATCTCGTCTAAAATATTATGTACTTCACCAAAACCGGTGTTAAGACTCATCACCACTTTTTCACGGATAGGATCAATCGGTGGGTTTGTTACCTGTGCAAATTTCTGCTTGAAGAAGTCAGAGAAATTACGTTGCTTGGTACTGAATGCTGCTAATGGTGTATCGTCACCCATAGAACCTACAGACTCTTTGCCATCTGTGATCATCGGCTCGATTACCTGTTCAACGATCTCATGCGTGACATTGAAGTAACGCTGGCGTTGTGTAATGTCCTCTTCGATCTCACAGTTAGTGGTGTACTGCTTCTCTACATGTTCTTGCAGGTAGACCATACGCTCGTTCAACCACTTCATGTAAGGGTTAGCAGACTTTAGGTAGTTGTTGATCTCTTCATCTTTAAGCACTTTTCCAAATTTAAGATCAAGACCGATCATCTGACCTGACTGGAGACGACCGCGCTCTTTGATCTGCTCATCAGGAATGTCAACCACTCCATACTCAGAAGCAATAAGAAGGTTGTCGTCATGTGTAATGATATACTTAGAAGGGCGTAGACCATTTCTGTCAAGAACACAACCGATATAACGGCCATCAGTCAATGAAAATGCTGCCGGACCATCCCAAGCTTCGAAGACTGTTGACTGGTACTCATAAAAGGCACGAAGTTCCGGATCCATGTGGGGTGCATTTTGCCATGGTGCTGGTATAACTGCACGTGCAGCTTTAAAGAAGTCCATACCATTGGCGATAAGAAACTCAAAAAAGTTGTCACCTGATGCAGAGTCAGAAGATCCTGGCTGTAAGATAGGAAGAAGACGTGCAATCTCTTCATCGGTAAAGACTTCAGACTTAATAGACTCTGACTTGACTTCAACATTGAAACGGTTGGCTTCAACAGAGTTGATCTCACCATTATGTGCAACTGCACGGAAGGGTTGTGCCAAGCGCCACTCAGGAAGCGTGTTGGTAGAGAAACGCTGATGGAACAGTGAAAAAGAGATCTTGAAACGCTCATCCTGGAAATCTTTATAAAATTCTTTAATATGCGTTGGCATCACAAGTCCCTTATAAGAGAGAACCTTTGAAGCCATAGAAGAGATGTAAAAGTCACGTTCATCTACCAGCTTGTGCTCTGTCTCTTTACGAGAGAGGTAAAGCAGTGCATCAAAACGCTGATTTGCCATAATAGAGTTTGCAGTGATGAAGACCTGAACAATGTTAGGAAGTGATGCCATCGCCTGGTCACCAAGCGCATTGGTGTCCACTGGTACATCACGACGCAAAAGGACTTTAAGATCGTTAGAGGTACAAACTGCCTCTAAAACATCCAACTGTTTTTTGTCTTTAGTAAAGACAGTCGCAATAGCAAACTGCTCAGGAAGCTCAACACCGGCCTCTTTGGCAGCGTGGCGCATAAACTCTGTCGGCATAGAAAGCAGTAGACCACTTCCATCACCAGTTTTACCGTCAGCAGCAACTGCACCACGGTGCATCATGCGTTCTAGCGCAGTAATAGCGTCCTCTAGTGTTTTATGAGACGCGCGGTTTTTAATGTTGGCAACAAGTCCAAAACCACAGTTATCTTTAAATGATCGTAAGAGATCGTGATGGTCCATCATATAAGATTCCTTAATAGAAATTTTCATGAATTTTCTAAATTTAAGCAAAGTTTCAGCAACTTAGATATATTTAGAAAATCTAAAATTGCTAATAGTATACAAGTCATCAGGTTAAAGTTCGATTTAAGAGCTATAATTACAAAGAATAAAAATAATGATTGTGTAGGTAAGAAACAGAAAATGCAGGGCTTTATTATCAGTCTCAACCGTGCGAGAGACGAAGATCTTGTTGTTACAATTCTATCCGATCGTGGCTTAGATACACTTTATCGTTTCTATGGTGCACGTCATGGTGTCATCAATCTTGGCTTCAAGATAGATTTTGAGATTATCACCAATGTCAAATCGAGTATAGGCCAGCTACGTGATGTCCTGCATATCGGTTATCCTTGGTTAGGGGACCACCACCATCTTCGTACTTGGCAACAGTTTGTTACCCTCTTCTATCCACATCTCAAAGAGTCTGAAGAGACCAGTAATTTTTATTTCGAACTTTTGGATTATGCTGCCGAAGCTTGGAGTAGACAAAACCCTAAACGTATTGCCGTAGAGTCTTATGTCAAGTTACTTGAGTATGAAGGGCGTCTGCATAAGGAGTTATACTGTTTTTTCTGTGATGAGGCCATCTTAGATGATGTTTCACTAATACGTTCATATCTTCCTGCACACACAAAATGCGCTCACACCCTAAGCATCTCGCAAAATGGTCTCAAAGAGCTTTTTGAAAACCACTCTTCTCTTTTCCTGAGTGATAAAGAGATCGATCGATTGTGGTTGGTACTGTTAGAGGGGATTTAAGGTTTATATCCTCTGAATTCTCAGGAGTGATATAAAACACTGTTCTTGACACGCTTAAATTAATAACCATCTTGTTGGTAAAATCTTTTAGTTTTGATACTCTACAAAGTAGTATTCAAGATCCCAAAGTCCTACCCGTTTTTCTAGATGAGAAAGAACCTTTTTGTTTCCAAAGAGCCTTCCAATCTCGTTGAGATGAGATAAGTTTCGTCCAATATAGAGACATTTACCCAATGAAGGAATACTTTTCAGTGGCGAATCCGCATTGATTCCCTGTTCATCATGACGCCAGATATTAAACTGGGAGAACCTTGCCGTATTAAGCACCAAAAGATGATCAGCACGTCTGAAAAAGTAGGCCACTTCTGACCCATGATAATCATCTATAAGTAAGTAATCGTATTGCTTTAAGTCCAGATCCATTGCGGCGATCTCATCTTTAAACTTATCAATATGCCCTAAACGAAGATGAAGTCTCTCTATAGGAGCGACGTAGTATCCTATTGGTGTTTTAAGAAGCACCATAAAAAGTGCACTAAAAGCAACACCCGCGATAAGTAACTTTTTATAAGAGTACTTGGAAATATAATAACCTAAAAGAACTGCTGCACTCAGATATGCGCCTGCTGCCCACTGCGCATTGGCAGGTTTGAAAGCGGCATTGTAGATAAAGAAAAAGAGGACAAAAAGAAACGGTAGTAGCAAGTAGACTTTTTTACGTTCAAAACGTGTTTTATCCCTAACAATAAAATAGAGCAGTGGTAACAGATAAAAAGGGTGAAACAGGGCAAATTGCAGTCCGATGAACTCAAAGAACTTCTTACCTTGAAAGACTTTTTCGGCCGTCTCTACTCCATGATGAAGTTGAAAAGTAAAAGAGATAAAGTCATGTTGATAGTTCCAGATCAAGACAGGAGAGAAGACTAAAATTGCCAAGAGCAGCGCAAAATAGAGGTATTTATCTCTAAAGACAGCCCGTTTATAGATAAGAATGTAGACAAACAGCGTAAACAACGGCAAGATACCCGTATATTTTGAGAGTAACATAGCACCTGCAGCGACACCGGTCAATAGCGCATAGTTTTTCTTGTCCTCTTCTAAATAAACATACGCTGCATAAAGCGTTAACGTCCAAAAAAACATCAGAGGGATGTCCGGGGTGATCAAAGTAGATGCTCCAACAATAAAGATGGCACTTAAAAAGATATAAAAGGTTACAACAGCTGCTTTTTCATCAAAAATCTTTTTGGCTAAAAGGTAGAGTATATAAGCCGTACCCGAGACCATTAAGGCCGCAGAGAGACGTACAAATATGGGTTCATCACTGAAAAGTGTTGTCATCTTGATCATATAAGCTACCATAGGCGGATGATCAAAGTATGATAGGGCCAGTTTTTTGGACCAGAGCCAGTAGTAGGTCTCGTCAGAGTAGAAATTTATAAACTGGTTGGCAACTACGTTGAAAATGGTATAAAAAAGAAGAACAATTTTTTCTCTATAAAGCATTAATCCGCCTCGAGTATCTGTTTTTTGTTCAGTCTCAGAGTCACAACATTAAGCAGTGCTTCGATAAAGATCTTTTTAGACATCTTAGACTTACCGGCAACACGGTCCTCAAAGATGATAGGTACCTCTTTGACCTTAAAACCTTTTAATATTGTTCTATAGTTCATCTCGATCTGAAAAGCATAACCGGCACTGATAATACCATCCAAGTCTATTGCTTCCAAGACTTCGCGTCTGAAACACTTAAACCCACCCGTCACATCTTTTATAGAGATCCCTAAAATCGTGCGAGCATAGGTACTGCCACCAAAACTAATGAACTTACGCAGAGGTGACCAGTTAACAACACCTCCACCTGCTACATAACGAGAGCCAATAACCAGGTCATACTCTTTGATGTTTTCAATAAATGCTGGCAAATATTTAGGATCATGTGAAAGATCAGCATCCATCTCTATGATAAATGGGTAGTCTCTTTCCAGACACCATTTGAAACCGGCAACATACGCCTTGCCCAGTCCCTCTTTTTGCTCTCTTATAAACAGGTGGAGTTGTCCATCGTAGGTATTGGTATCAATAATCTCTTGAACTTTTTCATAGGTCTTGTCAGGAGAGTTATCATCAACGATCAAAATATCAACACCAAGATCTAATGCAAACACTTTTTCTAAGATAACCTCGATATTTTCGATCTCATTGTAGGTAGGAATAACGATCACACCTCTACTCATATGTCACGCTCCTCATGTTTTGCAAAAATAATTAGATAGCTCCCTAGAAAATTAAAGCCCATTGCTACACCAATACCCGCGATCTGACCTGCGATCTGGATCAATTTCTCTTCTCCGAAGTAGTAAACCACAACGTTAAGTACTGCCAGGTTGATCAAAAAACTTAAAAAGTTCAGTGCCAAATATTTGGGAAACTTTTTTCTTGTTTTGGTGTTGTGGTCTTTAAAGGTCCATTTTTTATTAAGCTGATAGTTCTGTGTCACTGCCACTAAAAAGGCGATAACCGATGAGAGGTTATAGTTGACATTTAAAAAAGTCAAAGCCGAAAAGATGGTAATGTTTGTAACGGAACCAAGTGCACCGACAGAACCAAATTTTGCAAGTTTATTAATGATGGGAATTCCTAATCTTATGGTTAGAAGAATTATATACCAATTCTCTATCTACTTTTCTGAGCGTATTTTATCAAAAGCATGTAAACCACCCTATTTTTAAGAGAACATTTTTTACTAGCGTGCAACATATAGCTATAATGTTGCAAAAAAAGGCTTAAAATGCTAAAAATCTATCTTGCAGGACCTGATGTTTTTGAGTGTGATGCCAAAGCTCAAGGTACACAACTCAAAAAACTATGTAGGCAGTATGGATTTGAGGGTCTCTTTCCTTTAGACAATGAGATCGACTTTGACGGAACTGCTTATGAGACAGCCAAAGCCATAAGAGAAGCCAACATTAGACTGATACAAAAAGCAGATATCATCATGGCCAACCTAAACCCATTTCGTGGCTTGGAACCTGACTCAGGCACAGTTTACGAGGTAGGTTATGCTACAGCATTGAACAAACCAGTATTTGCCTATGCCAAAGACAGAAGCCAGATGATCGAGCGGGTCAGAGAAGCACAAGGACTTAGCTCTGATGCAACACTCTGTCAAGAGGGAAAGATCATCGAAGACTTTGGTCTCTCGCACAACCTAATGATGATAGACATCATAGTCGCTTCAACTGCTGAAGCCACCTTGGCCATCATCCAAAAGAGATCAAAGGTTTTTCTCTAGGCTAAGGAGGATTAGTCCTATTTGAGGTGCCCTTTACGTCGTCTAGATCCATTTTCATATTTGTAATAATAGTTTTCTAACTTCAGACGTTTGTCTTTGTAACCAAATTTCGTCTCTGCCTCATCATAAAGATAGAGGTAGTGCTTACACTCATTTTTATCTGCATCTTTATAAACATTTTTGGTCAACTCCAAAAACTTATCTACACTCACCTCTTGTGTATAAAGCTTAGGAGATATCTTATACTTTTTCATCTCTTTAGCACGATATTTTGGCCATCTTGGCTTCACCTTAAGTGCCTTCTCTCCAATAGTCACTGTAAATATATATTCAGCCTTGCCACTCTTTTGATTCGCCCAGCATGGTGGCAGTTCATTACCTCCACCCATATTAAGACGGCGGGTCAAGTAACTCACCTGCCCTTTTAAGATGTCTTGCGCATACAAAAGTTCATCTTTACTCATTTTGCTAAAGGCTTTTAAAAGTTCAGAGAGTTTTTTGTTCTCTATCTCCAGGCGGTCCTCTTTACTCTTTTCATACTTAAGCTCTTTATCGAGCTTTTCGAGTTTGGTAAAAAGTGCTTGAAGATCCTCACTGCTATTAAGGTCTTCTATAGATTTCAGTAGAGACTCTTTTCGAGACAGTTGGACTTTAAATGCTTCATCCATCTTTAAAAGTTTCTCATTGACCTCATACATCTCGACTTGACGTTTAAGCTTTTTATTTTCAGCGATCAACTTGGTCTGATTACTCAACTCTTTAAAGACCTGTTTGGCTTTTTCATCTTCTTTATCTTCACCATGTTTGAAGTGCAATAGAGAGCTGATCATATCTTCTGAGAGGCTTTTGGAGATCTTGTTTTTTAACTGTAGATCAAGATTCTCTTCCACTATCCGAGCGTTCTCTTTTTCTACCTTAGTGATAATACTCTCTTTTTCCGCACTCATAAATGCTGAGATCAACAGTAGTAGAAAAAAGAGCATCAAAATAAGCTCGGTTAAGGTGATCCCAAATAAAAAGTCATTGTTTCCATTTTCATTAAACTGCATCAGCTACGCTTACCTTAACTTTTTGGTAGTTTGACACTACCATGGCCCTTCATCTTGTTTGGCGCTGCTGGTGTTATGGTTGGTTGTGCTTTCACTGTTGGTTGCGCTTTAAGATCTTCTTCACTTGATGGCGGTGTTGCCACACGGCTCTGTGGCTGTGGGGTCTGTGCTTGTGGTGTTGTTTGTGTCTGCACCACTGCTTTTGCCATTTTGTCCACAAGGCGACTGTTTTCCAAAGCGATCTTCTGGATCAACTGCTCATTTTTCTGATCTTGACTGTTGACAAATGATGAAAGCACTTTAGTGGACGAAGTGATAATTGCATCTACCACTTTAGCATTGGCACTTTCTGCTTTTGAACCAATAGACTGTATTACTTTATTATTGAGTACAGTGATATCGTTGATGATCTTCTCATTGCCAGATTCACGAGACTGAATAAAACTGGAGATGATCTCTTCATTCATCTGGTTTAACTTCTCTAAGACTTCATTGCTCTGAGCACTTCCGTTAGTGATAAAGCTATCAATGATTTTCTGGTTCTCACCCAAGACACGCTCGATCAAGATCTTGTTTTGCATATCTTTTTGCTTTATAAAGCTCTCTATCAAGACTTTATTTTGCTCTTGCAACTCTGATGTCAATGTCTTGGAACTCTGTTCAAACAGTGTATTTACCTCTGCAAAAAGCTTAGGCAGACCACGGACAAAGTCATCAAAATTGTGGATGACCTTACGCATCTCAGTGTTAGAGTTTGCAATACTTCCAGCTGAAGCACCCATCGTCTCATTAAACTCGTTGATCCATTTTTCACTGGCTTTAATAGAGTCTTGAAAAGCTTTAGCTGAGGCTTGGTTCTGTTTTTCATAACGCAGGTGGTAACTGGTCATGTTTTCATAGATCTCATTAATACGTGACTCTTGTTCTTTATGGATCATGTCCATATCTGCATAGATCTTTTCAAATATATTGTTAACCGAATGTTGGTCGAGACTCTCAACAAGACGTTCATTATAAGACTCTACAGATTTTAATGTCTTGTCAATAAAAAGTTCGACTTTGTCATCAATAACATTTGAAAAAGTCTTTGTCTGATCGATACTGTGACCAATATGATCATTAAGCATCTGCAACTTCTCCATGATCATAAGGTTGAAACTCTCGATATTTGAGCCAATATTTGGACTAAAGCTCAAGAGATAAATACGCAGTGAAAGTCCTACAATAGTGGTAGAGATAGAGATACCAAACTGTCCGATAAGACTGGTTAGGAGTCCCCCTTGCATATTTCCACTTGACAAAATATAGAGTGAACTTGCCAATGAGACCAAGGTAAAAAGAAAACCAAGGTAGTAGTTACTGTCTGCAAACTGCTCATTGGTCAGGAGTTCACGTTCAACGATCTTTTGACCTATCAAAAAGTAAGAGATCATGGCCATGACAGTTAGTACAACAGAGAGGTAAGGCTTGTTCATAAAACCACCCATCAGGATAAAGGCTACACCTAACACTAAAGCGACCAAAAACAGATATTTTATCTGTATATTCGCCATGAATCCACCGTTTGAACTTCTTTTTTTCATCTTTTATCCGTCTGTTAACTTAATATTATCGATATTGGCATTCATACTACTCAAAACATCTACCCAGAAGTCAACATAGTCTCGTGACTGCAGTGACTCATACTTGTCACGTCGTACAATCACAATATCTACATCGATATCTTGAAGATCCGTACGAACTTTTACATACCCAGGTGAGTCTACAAAGTGGGTCAATGACGCACGTTGTGTTTTAAAAAATGAAAGCTCTTTAGAATTTTGAATCATGTCGGAGATCAAGGTGATCTTATAATGTCTTTTTTCATCTCTTACATAAGGAAATGCGATGTTATTGACTGCTTGTATAGTCTCCAAAATAGGGGATGTCGTACTTGTATAATTACCCGTCAAGGCCATCATCTTTGCCTTTAAAGGCGCATGGAAACGTTTTTCCCAACGCTTTTTAAAGAGTTTAGGGTTTGAGTAGATCTCACTTTTTCCAGCCCCATCACCAGGGTTACATAACAAAAGTTGTGGCTGTATCTCGCTTGGCAGTGTTGCATCAATAAAATAGAGTTGCAACTGCTCACTCACTGCCAGGTTGTCTACGATGTTCTCTATAATGTGTTTGATCTGCTGTACCTGTATGGCATTATAGTTGTCAGTCATGTCTAAGATAATAACGTGTCTGTCAAAAGCACCATCCAGACGGCACATACTCTCTTTGTCTACTTCTACCCCACGGTTCATCGCTATAAAAACGGCAATAGAACCAAGTATCATTACAACGACAGTAATAAGCACGTAGCCTATTTTGTCACTTTTTGCCTTTTTTGAACGTCTACCCATTGTTTAGTTCCATATCTGACTCACTTCCCAGTTCTGCTATAACACTTTTGAGTGTTGTATTGATCTTCAGTTTCTGTTCACCAATAATATGTGGCAGTTCCAATACTGCTTTTTGGTACTCTTGAAGATCTTTTTTAAACTGATCATCAACGATCTCGATCTCTTCACTATTTTCAAGAGAGACGGGTTCATTAAAGTATGCAGGTGCGTCATCTGTTCTGTTGTCATTGTTGATCTCACGATAGAGACTGATCATTGAACCATAGGTGTTGTTAAGATATCTAAAATACTCACGCGCATGATCTTGTAACTTTTGTCTAAAGATCGGTACTTCCATCAACTCTTGCATAATCACCTTAGAGGTCATCTGCTGGGTCTCCAACTTGTTCAAAATGGACTTGGAACTGCCTTCTATCTCTTCAAGAAGTTCCTCCTTAAGCTCATTAAAGTCTATAAGTGCATCTTGATATTTACGATCCAACTGACCATAACCAGGATATTCATCGTCCATTTTATAGAAGTCTGTAAAGGCAATAAGGAATGAAAGCAGACCAACGATGACCAAGATAATGGAGTCGAACTCATTAAGTCCAAATGGAGCTGCCATAAAGGTCTTGATCGCTTCGACATAAGCCGCATCTGGATCTATACCCAACTGTACTCGAAGGTGTCCGACCAAAAGGTTGAAAAAGAGAATAACGGTAGCGAAACCCAACAGTGCCGCAAGTACACCATACTTCAAGACAGGACTCTTTTTCACAAGATTAAGCTTTTTCACCAAGTATCCACCCAAGAAAAATGCAGAGACCACATTAATAAGAGAGATGATTAGTGCTTGCGCAGCACCACCAATAAGTCCTAATTCATTGCCTTTTGCAAAGAAGTACGCATTAAGAGAGGTCTCACTCAGCAAGATCACCATAATGATCCCGATATAGAGGATCTTGGAGTTAGGGTAAGAG
>JALWKG010000215.1 GCA_027081565.1 Helicobacteraceae bacterium | reverse complement strand
GTACACCACTGTTATATACCAAAGGATCCACATCTTTAAAGTCAAACAGCTTACTTGCTTCTAGCATCTCACGAAGTTTGCTAAAACCATAGTTTCGTGGATCAAACTCTGGTGACTTGTTTAAGATGTTCTGTCCCACGGAGCCCAAATGTGACCACCCTGCTTCATTGGCAGTACTGTCCACTGCATTTCTTAAGGTGTTAAGAAGTCTCAAGTCCAACTTCTGACGTTTTTCAGGTACAGGTCTGTTTTTGGGCTCTGCCACCTCATCGCTTTTACGTAAAATCTCTGTATAGATAAACTTATCACACGCAGACATAAAGGCCTTGGGTGTCTTCTTCTCTCCAAAGCCATAGACCTTCAGACCCGATTCACGGATGCGACTGGCCAAACGGGTAAAATCACTGTCGCTTGAGACGATACAAAAGCCGTCAAGACGTTCTGAGTAAAGCAGATCCATAGCATCTATAATCAGTGCAGAATCCGTAGCATTTTTACCCGTGGTGTAGGCAAACTGCTGGACAGGGTTGATGCCATGTTCCAAAAGAGAAGCTTTCCACCCCTTAAGACGGTTATCTGTCCAATCTCCGTAGATGCGCTTAACACTGGCCACACCATACTGTGCGATCTCACTCAAAAGAGCATTCACGATGCTTGCCTGAGCATTGTCTGCATCAATAAGTACTGCTAGACGTGCTTGTCTATCTGCCATTAAGTCGCTCCAACTCCTCTTTTGCTGCATCAAGATCTGGGGCTATCTCTAAGGCACGCTCATACATCATCTTCGCTTCTGCAATACGTTTCATATCAACCAAAAGGTTAGCATAATTAAAATATGTCACTTCATACTCAGGATCAAGTGCTATCGCTTTTTTATAATGCTCCTCAGCCTCATCCAAACGTCCTAAGGCCTTTAGCTCTGAAGCTATGGCTAAATGGGTCACATCATCCTCTTTAAGAGAGAGCGAGTGATTATAAAGTTTTAGTGACTCTTCATGGTTGCCCATTTGACTGGTAACAAATCCCAAACGGTTGCTCAATTCTGGAATAGATCTGTTATGCTCATGTGCCTGTTTTAAGAGTTCTCTCGCCTCAAGCAGGTGCCCTGCATCATAGGCTTTATCAGCCTCTTCTACTAAAGCTTCGATATCTACTGTCTTGACTTCAGGTTCAGATTGGCTCTCTTGTGGGTCTTGCAACCCCTGTGTATGTTCATAGATCTTAAAAGCAAAGAATGCTGATGCAGCTAGTAAAATGATCTGTATGATCGTCATAGGGACTCCTTTTTCGAAAGTATAACAAGGCTATGATGAATATATAAGATTTTAAACTTCTATTGTTTTAAGAACCACAACTATAGGACCTTAACTCTTTACAAATTGATCATGACACCTGTCTCTTCAATGGTGACTGCTCTCATTAATAACAAACTCTGTATATAGGCAGTAACTCTTTTGAGGTCTATCAACTGCCCTAAAATCTCAAGTACAGCATCGTTAGGTGTACATTTTATCTGCTACTTTTTTCTTTAAAAGAAGACGTTTCCAAGGAAAGTATATCCTTCGTATTTATCTACTGTGGTATAATCACAATAGGGTAGATTTAAAAACCCTTAAAGTATCTTAGATCAGAGATACACTAGAGGTTTAAAAGTGCCTAATAATTAAAATCTTCATTTTAAAATTCGAGAACCATTATGATAAATCTAAAAGATCCAAAATTTTACAACAACCGCGAACTTTCATGGCTACACTTCAATACACGTGTACTCAAACAGGCACAAGATGAGAGTCAACCTCTTCTTGAACGCCTCAAATTCTTAGCAATCTACGGTACCAACTTAGATGAGTTTTACATGATTCGGGTAGCAGGTCTTAAAAAACTTTTTGCTGCAGGTGTCATGGTATCTGGTGCTGACAGGTTGACCCCACTACAACAACTTCGTGAGATCCGTAAGTATCTTCATCAAGAGCTACAGGTAGTAGAATATACACTCAGTAATATTTTAAACCTTCTAGAAGGAGAAGGACTTTCTGTCAAGAACTACGCTGAAGTAAATCAACCTCAAAAGTATCAACTCAACCGCTACTTCACAGAGCAGATTTACCCTGTTATCGTTCCTATTGCTGTTGATGCTACCCACCCTTTTCCTCATCTTAACAACCTTAGCTTCGGCATGATCGTCAAGCTTCAAGATCTTGACAATGAGAATGTAGAGCGTAATGGCATCGTACGTATACCTCGTGTTCTTCCTCGTTTTGTAGAGCTTGACGATGGCTGTTATATTCCTATAGAGAGTGTCGTAGCCGAGCATATTGGTGAACTTTTTCCAGGTTACAAGCTCCAAAACCAGATCCCTTTTCGTGTCACACGTAATGCAGACATCACCATTCAAGAAGAAGAGGCTGATGACTTTATGGAGATCCTTGAAGAGGGTTTACGTCTACGTAAAAAAGGAGAATTGGTACGTCTAGAGATAGGTCAAGAGGCCTCTCCCGACCTTCTAAACTTCTTCAACCGACACACCAACATCTTTAAAGATGACATCTACCGTTTTTCGAATATGTTAAACCTTGGCAGTTTATGGCAGATCGTAGGCAGCAAAGATTTTGCCCACCTTACAGCAACCCCTTTTAAACCCCGTCATCTTCCTCCTTTTGATACAACAGAGAACATCTTTAATGTTATTGACAAACAAGACACTCTTATGTATCATCCTTATGAGAGTTTTGAGCCTGTTGTTAAGCTCATCCAAACAGCTGCTAAAGATCCTGATGTCGTCTCTATAAAAATGACCCTGTATCGCTCTGGAACCAATTCACCAATAGTTCAAGCTTTAATGCAAGCTGCTGAGTCAGGTAAGCAGGTCACTACGATGGTTGAACTAAAAGCCCGTATTGATGAAGAGAACAACCTCATCTGGGCAAAAGCACTAGAGAATGCTGGTGCACATGTTATTTATGGTATTCCGGGCTTTAAGGTACATGCTAAAGCGACTTTGGTGACACGACGTGTTGATGGAAAACTAAAACAGTATGCCCATTTAGCGACTGGAAACTATAATCCTCAAACAGCGAAGATCTACACCGATACCTCGTATATGACCTGTAAAGAGGAGATAACTAATGATCTAACCCGTTTCTTCCACTTCTTGACCGGTTTTAGTAAAAAAGGGAAGCTCAACAAACTCTATATGTCCCCTACTCAGATCAAACCTAAGATATTGTCTATGATACAAGTAGAAGCTCGTAAAGGGAGTGAAGGCCATATTATTGCCAAGGTCAATTCACTGGTTGATGAAGATGTTATTCGCGGACTCTACAAAGCCTCTCAAGCCGGTACCAAGATCGACCTTATTGTTCGTGGGATCTGCTGTCTGAAACCTGGTATCCCTGGTATCAGTGAGAACATTCGTGTTATCTCCATTATTGGTAAGTACTTGGAACATGCCCGTGTCTTCTACTTTAAGCACGCTGCACCACAACTCTTTATCTCAAGTGCTGACTGGATGCCAAGAAACCTTGTGCGCCGCATCGAACTTCTAAGCGGTATTGAAGATCCTGACAGTGCTGAAAAACTGCTCAACATGTTACAGCTACAAGTCTCAGACAATGTCTTGGCCCATGAACTTCAAAGTGATGGAAGTTATATACG